>DASPQN010000061.1:0-50429 GCA_035624925.1 Thermoplasmata archaeon | reverse complement strand
TCGTTCACGCGTTGGTAGGAGAAGACCCAGATGAGCGCGATCCAAACGAAGCCGATCAGCGCGAATCCCAGGATGATCGCGCCGAGGAACGGAACGATCAAGAACAGGGCGCCGACGCCCACGAGGATGACCTCGAAGATGATGTCGAGGATCAGGCCGACGAGGATCAGGGTCTTCGCGGTCCCCGCGGACGGGTTCGAGCCGCGCATCGTCCCCCGACCGGCCGGTACCTATTTAGTTCGTGCCCGGGCCGATGGGCCGCTGGCGAGCTCGGCAGCGGAGGGAGCGGGCCCCCTGCCGGCATGTCGGCGCTAAATTCGGCCCGGCCGTCGCCGGTCCGGGGCGACGTTCACGACGCGCAGGGCCAGGGGGGTCCGACCAGCCAAGGCGGTCCTCGACTGGCTGCTCGAACCTTCCCAACCGGCGATACGGTACCGGACCCTGACCGAGCTGCTCGGTCGCCCGGAGGACGACCCCGAGGTGCGCGACGCGCGGCAACGCATCCCCTCGTCCGGCTTCGCGGCCGAGATCCTCGGCAGCCGGGACCCCGAGGGCTGGTGGGTGAACGGACAGAGCTTGTACACCCCGAAGTACGTCAGCACGAACTGGCGCATGATCGTGCTCTCCGACCTGGGGCTGGACCGACGGGTCCCCGAGGTCCGGGGCTCGGCTGAGCTCTGGATGGATCGGTTCGCTCTCAAGGGCGGAGGGGTCGGGGGGAACTCGAAGGGGACCGGCCACCACTGCGTGGTCGGGAACATGACGCGCGCGCTCATCCGCCTCGGATACGTCGACGACCCGAGGATCCGACCCAGCCTCGACTGGCTGGTCGCTACGGCGGACCCGAAGGGAGGCTGGTCGTGCTTCGGCCGGGGCCGCAACCTCGATTCGTGGGAGGGTCTCAGCGCGTTCGCGGCGTACCCCAGGGCGCGGTGGACGGCCGCCATGACCCGATGCGTCGAGCTCGGCGCCGAGTTCTTCCTCGAACGGGAGCTGCACCGCCAGGGCGCGCGGTATGCCCCCTGGTACCGGTTCCACTACCCCGTGCACTACTACTACGACGTGCTTGTCGGGCTCGACATCCTCACCGCGCTCGGCTACGGAGGCGACCGGAGGATGCGTTTCGCCCTCGACCTCCTTCGTCGCAAGCAACGGCGCGACGGCCGCTGGAACCTCGACGCCGTCCCTCCGGATGTGGAGGGCCCCATGGCCCGGTGGTACGCCCGGCACCCCACCCAGCGTCCTATCCCGTTCGTCCTGGAGGCGGCCGGCCGACCGAGCAAGATCGTCACCCTGGCGGCCTACCGGGTCCTCTCCAGGCTCGACGCCTGATCGCTCGGGGCCCCGCCCGGGCGAGACCGACCCGTGAGGTCGGCGATGGGCCCGGACGGATTTGAACCGTCGACCGACCGGTTATGAGCCGGGCGCTCTGAGCCGGGCTAAGCTACGGGCCCGAAGCCGGTGCCGAAGAGGCGCCGCCGAGCGGAGTTTGGGGTACGCGGCGTGCGGCCGCGAACCTTTCGAACCGCTGACCTTTCGGTTAACAGCCGATCGCTCTGCCGCTGAGCTACGGCGGCACCGAGGCGCTCGAGCCGGCATCGGTCTAATAGCCTTTCCGGCCCGCCGGTGGTTGGGCCTGATGCTCGGCCGCCCGTGACCGGAGGTGCTGGATCAGCTCGGTCATCCTCTCGAGCGAGCGGTTGAGCGAGCTCCAGAACTCCCGGGCCCGGTCGGTGACGACAGCCCCGTCGGCGCTCGGCTGGATGACGCCCTCCCGCTCGAGCAGGTGGAGCGAGTAGCGGGTCTTGTGGATCGGGAGCCCGAGCGCCTCGCTCAGACGGATGATCCCGGTCGGAGGGCTCTTCGCCAGCTTCTCGAGGATGTCGACGTTACGCGCGAGCAGCTCGAGCTCCTCTTCGATGCGGTCGACCAGCTGCGCCGGGTTCTCCTCGGTCGACTCGCGATCCAGGTTCATGTCGTCCTCCCGGTCCGCCACGGTCCCGGGCCCCGGACGGGGTCGGAGTTACTTGAGGGTTGTCCGACCTCCGAACTCCGCCAACGGGCGACGGCACAAGCCGGCCCGACGAGGTCACGGCCACGCTTGCGGCTGGGGCTAGGTCCTGGCCGGGAGCGAGGGGTCATCTTCTCGCCCCCACCCCAAAAACGTCGATGGCAGCGTGGCCCCCGCCGGTTTACCGGGCCCGGGTCGGATCCTCCGCCCCGCTCCCGTTCGTCTATCGGTGGTGCACCGACTATCGTACGGACGACAGCACGCGCTCGGGGAAACGGAGTGATCGCCGGATTCTCCAACGCACGCGCGCGACCTCGACGACCCGAGGGAGGCTGCCGCCGTGCGTTGGCGCCCCCCAATGGTCCGCGGGGCGAGATGGACCACGCCCGTGGCAGGGCTTAACTTCGCGCGGTCGAATTCGGGCGAGGTGGCAGACGGGGCGCGACGGCTTGCGGCGATCATGTTCACCGACATGGTCGGTTACACCGCGCTGATGCAGGCCGACGAGACGGCGGCGCTGAAGGTCCTCGAGCGGCACAACCGCCTCCTCCGCCCGGTCTTCGCGAGGTTCGGGGGGCGCGAAATCAAGACCGTCGGAGATGCGTTCCTGGTCGAGTTCGAGAGCGCGCTCGACGCGGTCCACGCCGCGATCGAGCTCCAGCGTTCGCTCCACGAGTACAACGCGGGGTCTACGGAGGCCTGGAAGATCCGGATCCGGATCGGGATCCATCTCGGGGACGTCGTGCGGTCGGCCGGGGACGTCCTGGGAGATGCGGTGAACATCGCGTCGCGGATCGAACCTCTCGCCGAGCCCGAGGGGATCTGCCTCACCCAGCAGGTCTTCGACCAGGTCCAGAACAAGCTGACCACCCCGCTGGTGAAGCTGCCGCCCCGGGAGCTGAAGAACATCCAGCTCCCGGTCGGCGTCTACAAGGTCGCGCGGACCTGGCTGGGGGAAGGGTCGGAGCTCTCTGCGGCGGGGCCGGACGCCGAACACCACCTCGCGGTCCTTCCGCTCTCGAACATCAGTGCGGAACCGGCGGACGCCTACTTCGCCGACGGTCTCACGGAGGAGCTGATCTCCGTGCTCTCGCAGGTCCCCGGCTTGGGGGTCATCGCCCGGACGTCGGTGATGCCGTACAAGACCGCGCCGAAGTCCGTCGCCCAGGTCGGGGCGGAGCTGGCCGTTGAGTCGGTCCTCGAGGGCAGCGTGCGCAAGGCCGGGAACCGGATCCGCATCACCCTCCAGCTGATCGACGTGGCGACCCAGCGCCACATCTGGGCGAGCAGCTACAATCGTGAGGTCGACGACGTGTTCGCCGTCCAGAGCGACATCGCCGAGAGCACGGCGGAGGCGCTGCGGCTCCGGCTCGCCGCGCGGTCGACCCCGGGAGGAGGGCGTCGGCTGACCTCGAACCCGGAGGCGTACGACCTGTACCTCCGGGGGCTGGTCGCCGCGACCGAGCCGGGCGAGCGACTCGCCGAGGCGGTCCGGTGTTTCACCCGCGCCACCGAGCTGGACCCGGCGTTCGCCGAGGCGTTCGCGGCGTGGGCGGGGCTGTACGTCGTCGCCGCCGGCGACTCCATCCCGATGCGCGACGTCATGCCCAAGGCCCGGGAGCTGGTCGCACGGGCCCTCCAGCTCGACCCGGATTCCTCAGAGGCGCACGCCTCGCTTGCGAACATCACGTTCCAGTCCGACCACGACTGGGCACGGGCGGAGGCCGAGTTCCGCACGGCGATCGCGCTCAACCCGAGCAACGTGAGGGCCCACCAGTTCCTTGGGTTGATGCTGATCGCCCTCGGGAGGTTCGACGAGGCGACGGAGCTCCTCCAGCGGGCGGTCCGCCTGGACCCGGGAGGGACCCACCGGATGACGCTGGCGCTCGCGGCCGTCTACGCCGGGAAGTTCGACGAGGCGATCGCCTACGTCGACGAGGCGCTCGAGCGCGACCCGTCGTCGAACGGGCTCCATATCATCCGCGGGATGTTCTGCCTCGCCGCCGGGCGACTGTCGGAGGCCCGGCGCGAGGCGGACGTCCCGCCCGGCAACTCCCCGGACGGACCGTACGACCATGCCCTGCTCAACGCGTTGGTCGGACGGCCGGAGACCGGTCGGGCCTACGTGGCCACGGTGGAACGCGGGGAGGCGAAGACGTACATCTCGGACACGCATCTCGCCATGCTGTGCGCCGCGCTCGGCGAGCGCGAGCGGGCCCTCGGCCTTCTCGAGAAAGCGCTCCGGGAGGGCGACGCGGTCCTGTGGCTCTACTACCGGGGACCCTGGTTCGACTCGGTATGGGGCGACCCGCGTTTCGTTGCCCTGCTACACACCTACGACCTGCCCACGGACCCGAGGCCGAGACCTCCTTCGTCGGCGTCGCGCTGAGGGCGGCCCGTCCGGCTCCCGCGTCGGTCACGACCGCGCGCGGCAGCACACCGGGCCTTCCACGGGACCGACCTCGCCCGCTTGCTCGCCGGGTCCGCCTCGGGACCCATGGGCAGCGAGGTCCCGACGCCCGACCGGCGGACGGCTTCGACCGGCCCGGGGTCGGAGCCGTGATGAGTGACCTCTCCCGACCCTCGACCGGTCGACGAAGCCTGGGTAGGTGGGCCGAACGGCCGGAACCTGGGTGGGGCCGGCCGCTCACCATTCCGACGAGAGGCACGGGCGCAGGAATCCCTCGCGCTGGGCTGCCGCCCGTGTCCTTGGGCTATGGGCTGGGTCGTGCCGTACGGGGCACCCTCCAGCGACGCCGGGAGAGCCTCCCCGGGATCCTGTCAGCGATTGCCCTGCCGGGCTAGGTCAGAGCACCGGGGGTGGGGGTCACCACGGAGGTCGTCGAAGGATGGGGAAGGCTCACCAACCCGAGGAAGAGCAGGACGATGCCAACGAACTCCGTGTAGTACAAGGCCACGGGGAAGGAGGCGATGTAGAGTGTCCCTCCGGTTCCGAGGATCAGCGCCCCCGCGATCATCAGGAGCGTTTGCCACCGGCGAGAGCGTCGCAGAGCGATGACGGCGGCCGAAAGCAGGACGGCCGTGGCCGGGAACGTCACCAGCGAGGAGAGGACGAGGAGCAGGAACGACGGATTGCCGGTGAAGACGCCGTTCGTCACCATGCCGCTCGGTGGCGGGGTCAAGAAGCTGAAGACGGCTACCAGCGCGCACGCGGACAGGACGTAAGCCGCGTAGCTTCGCTCGACGCGCCGACGGTGGAAGACATGGGTCGCCCCGAGCGATAGGACCCCGACGATGGCCGCGGATAGGAACACGTAGGCGTCCATGAGAGGCACGGTGACCATGCCGAGGTACACCGCCGTCTCGACGGCCATCGCAGCGGCGGCCAACCCGAGGCCGCCGGCCCACGGCAGCTCCTGCACCGCTCTCGCCTTCACGTACCGAACGAGGCCCCGGGCGCAGAGCACGGCCAACAGCGCGAAGAGGAGGAGCAGCGAGGCCACGGTGGCCCAGAACTCGGCGCCCACGCCACCTCGGTGCTGATGCAGGTTTTTAAACGCTCCGTTAAACCACGTTCATGGCGAGCCGGTACTGGAAGAGGAGAGATCCCCCTCGTGAGAACCTACGGCGGGCTCGGTAAGGCCTGGCCGCCAGCGCTTGGCGCTCCCCCGAGGATCGGAGGGGTCGCAGAACCTGCCCCACGCCCCGGGAACCGAGAGGTTGCGCAAAGGCGAGGGAGGGACGCACAACCGCCCCGTCCGACGGTTCACGATGCGTGGAAGTGAATCACAATTGACTGAGGCATTTACTCGTGGGACCGGGTGAAGGTATAACATGCCGCCGACAGCGCCCGACCCCCCGGGAGGATCCGGCCCAGCGGACGGAGAGCCCCCCGGCCCGGGTCAGGTACCGGGGTACCCTCCGAAGAAGCTCAGCCGCTACCTCATGACCAAGAGGGGTTACCTCCACCCCAACAAGACCTACGTCTGGGTCACGCTGCTCGTCATCGGGGTCATGTCGGCCCTCTACTTCGTCGTGGGCCTAGGCTCGGGAGCTCAGGGCAGCCTGCCACCGGCCTTCGGGTTCGGCGCGTCGGACCTCTACTTCCATTCGATCGCCATCGGCATGGCCGCCCTGGGGGTCTACTTCGTGGTCCTCGTCTTCGACCTGGACCGGTACGAACCGGCGATCGACTTCCCCCTCTGCTACCGGGCTCTCACGGCCACGGTGATCGGCGCGGTGGGGGCGTTCTTCTACCTGAGGCCGGTCTTCACGCAGGAGCTGGCGCCGATACCCCTCGGCCTCATCCTGCTCGGTCTCATCCTGCTCGCCGACGTCGGAGGGGCCCTGCTCGTCCAGCTGTACCTCCTTCCGGGGAAGCTGGCAGGGAGTTACGACCCGAGCCAGAACCGGTTCGGGATGATCCCCAGGTGGAGCACCCTTCCCTCGTGGAAGGACTTCCGCAAGATGGACTCCACGTACTGGCTGACGTTCACGACCGTGATCGCGGCGTTCATCGCCGGGGTCACCGGGTTCGTCGTCTTCTGGATGAACTACTTCGTCATCGACATCGGCGTCTCCCCGAAGTTCTTGGGCGGCTACATCAGCTGGCTCGGCGGACCGCAGCAGGTGCTGGGCACCACGCTCGGCTCGCATTCCCACGCGATCGTCATGGCGCTGCTCCTCGGCGTCGCCGCCGTGGTCGCGAAGCGGTTCAACGTTCTGGCCCTCGCAGGGTGGCAGAGAAAGGTGGCATTGGTCGGCCTGTGGGTCGGGATCACCGGGGTGATCGCACTCAGCGTCATGTTCTTCTTGGAGGCCTACACCACGGTCTTCCCCGGCGGGGTCCCGCCGGCCCTCTTCGCGAGCAACCCTGGCGGCTCTCTCCAGTTCTACTCCTACACCGCGGCGAACGGAATGGCGTCGGACGACACCACGATGCTGTGGGCCTCGCTGGGTGCCATGATCTTGATCGTCCCGCTACTCTACACCCGGCTCAACGGGCGACCGGCGTTCCGGGATCCGGTCCGCGCCGCGATCCTGGGGACCTGGGTCCTCACCTTCCTCGCGACCCCGGTCCAAGGGTTCTACATCGAGTTCCATGAGGCCACCCTGCACAACAACCCTCCCGACGTGGTGTTCGGGAACCTGCAGTACTTCGCCCTCATCGGGATCCCGCTCGTCTGCATGGCGCTGCTGGCCGTCGACCTCTATCAGGACAAGAGGTCCGCCCGGACCGCGGCGGCGGCGTTCGCGATCTTCGGCACGCTCATCGCCGTCGTCTCCGGGTACATCTACGTCTACTACACCACGGCCACCGGCAGTCCGGCGGCGTGGGTGTTCGGCTTCGGGCTGCTGCTGATGGACCTGTTCCTCCTGTTCGCCATGGTCGCCGTGTACCTCGGTCGGCCGGAGGTCATCGAGCTCGTGCCGTCGGATGGGGGTTCGTTTGCGGGACCTCCCGGGTCCGCGCGACGTGAGGTCGTCACGGAGGAAGGCCCGGCTTAGCCGGAGTCCTTCACCTCCGAGCCCGATAACGGCCGGCGCCTCGTGAGCATCGCGCCGAAGGCCCGGGCGGACGCGGTCGGTCGGCGTACACCCCGCTCGGAAACCCTCATCTACGACGGCTTGGCCCTCTCTCGGGTCCTGCCCTTGCAGCCGAGCGGCCGGGTAGCCTCGAACCTCCGCCTTGGCGCGCACCGGGGGGCCCGGTGAGCGCGCTGCCGTACTGGCGGCTGACCAACCCGCCCATCGTCGTCCTCCTCACGTTCACCGCCATCGCTGCCGGGGTCATCGGGGGCGGATGGCGACGCCCCGTCCTCCTGCTGGACGTCGCCGTAGCGGTCTCCCTCTGCAGCATGGGGGCTCGCACCCTCACCAACTACGTCGACCGGGACATGGACGCCCGGATGGAGCGGACCAAGGGCCGCCCCTTGCCGGCGGGCGACGTCTCCCCGCAGCACGCACGGACCTTTGGCCTCGGATTGACCGTCGTCGGCCTCGCGAGCGCCTATCCGCTGGGGTGGCTCTGCGTTCTGCTCCTTGCGGTTGGGCTCGTTGACAACATCATCGTCTACAATGTCCTGACCAAACGGAGGACCCCCTGGAACATCGTCCTCGCGGCGCCGAGCGGGGGGATTCCCGCCCTCGTGGGCTACGCTAGTATGACCGCGAGGGTCGACCTCACGGCCCTGCTGCTGATGGCCCTGGTGGTGCTCTGGACCCCCATCCACATCTGGAGCCTCGCGATCCGGTTCCGGGACGATTACTCCCGAGCGGACGTCCCGATGCTCCCGGTGAGCCTTGGAGTCACGGCCGGGATCCGATGGATCGCGGCGACCACCATGTTGCTCGCGCTGTTCACCGTGGCCCTCCCGTTCGTCCCCGGCTCGCCGTTCGGCCTCCTGACCCTCCTCACGGCGGCGGTCATGGGGGCGGTGCTCCTCGTCTTCAGCGCGACGCTGATGAGATATCCGACGATCGTGAACTCTTGGCGGCTCTTCAAGTTCACATCGCCGTATCTGGCCGTGCTGTTCACGGTGATGGCCGTCGACGTGGCCGTCGTCCGCCCACCCTGGTGAACGGTCTCGGAACCGCCTAGCGGCGAAGGTCGCGGGCGTGACCCCGCGGATCCTAACGGTCGTGGACGGCCGTGGGATTCCCCCCGCAGTCCCGCTTCTCGGGTTCCCGGGGGAGGTCGCCCATCAGGCGAATCAGCCGCCCGGGAACTGTCACCAGGTGCCTGCGCATCTCGAGGTCCTCCAAGCGGCCGTTGCGGCCGGCGTTCGCTGGCCAGTATTCTAACGAGGTCTAACGGCGACGCCGGTCGAGGCGGGCCCGCCGGGATTCGAACCCGGGTTTGAGGCTCCGGAGGCCTCCGTGATATCCAAGCTATACTACGGGCCCAAGCTCCGGACCTCCGGGGCAGCAAGCCGACCGTTTGACCCTTTGGGGAGGACGAAAGTTCGTGCATCGCGGGGGAGCCGATGGGCTGTCGGGGTACTCGGAACACGACGACGACGGGCGGCTAGCGCGACCGCGCAAGGTCAAAGCCGGGCGATCACGAAGCTAAGGAGCTCGGGAGCGAGCGGTAGCTCCACGAGGCGTTGCACGGAGGCGTCGCTCGACCCCGACGGACCGCTCACCTCCTGGAGGAACCGTACAACCTGGTCTGCAGGCCCCTGGACATCGATGAGGACGGTGCCGTCGGGCCGGTTCTCGACCGACCCGACGAGCCCGCGACTCCGGGCTGCTTGTGCGACCCGCGCCCGGTAGTTTACCCCCTGGACCCGACCTGTCGCAGCGCACCTCCAGCGGACGACGGCCATGCCCCGATCCCTCAACGAAGCTGAACACCCCGGGCCTTCATCAACTCGGCCGCCAACGATTCCCCACCGGCGGCGCGCTGGCTACGACGACCGCTGAGGACGCGACGTCCTGAGCCGACCCCTTGACTACGCCGGGCCCGCGATGCGCGTGACGCCACTACGCGGGACCAGGGTTCACCGGTCGAGCCAATTCCCTTCGCTCCGCGAGGACCACGCCCGGCAGGGCGGGCGCCCCCCCGGCGCGATCACGGCGCGGTCTTCGCTCCGCATCCGGATCTTTGACGGACCTTCCACAGCCGAACGTAGGTGCTGCGGAGGGCCCGGTCGGCGATGGGGACCTTGCGGGCGACCTGCTCCCATCGTGGGCCGAGAGTGAGACCGAGGAGGGGCACCGGTACGCCTTCACCGGTGCGAAGCGCGCCGTCGATCGACAGGTGGGCCGAACCGTAGCGCGTCTCGACCGGCAAGGCCCCGAGCTCGACGTCGGCGGCCGGGGCTCCCAGCGGCACGGCCTCGACCCGATGGTGGCTCATCCCTTCCGCCGCGCGGGCAAGGAACCGACACGGTCCGCACGAATCATCGTAGTAGAGCCGGGCGGACCGGTCCGCGAGGTACGGCATCGAATCTGACGTACCCGCGGCGGGGGGAAAGCCCCTGCGGCGGCGCGCTACGCCTTGGAGGCCCTGCCCTTGGCCGGGGGCGCGGTCTTCGACTCGGAGTAGCCGCACCGTCCGCACGATCGACGGTCGCCGTGTTCGGCGAGGAACGTACCGGGGCCGCACTTCGGACACGTCAGATGGGTCCGGCGGAGGGTCTCGCCGCTCGTGTCGTATAGGCCGACCCTCGCCTTCGCCACGCCCTCACTCCTTCTTCGGGTGGGCCTTGCCCTTCTTCGCGGCGGCGTCGTGCGCCGGGGTTTCGGGCCCGGCGGCGTCCGCAGAGGGCGGGTGGGCCGCGGCCTTGGCATGGGATGGTGCTTCCGCCGCGCCCTTCTCGTGCGCCGGCACCGCGGCGGGGGCTGCCGCGGGCTCCGCGGGAGCCACCGGAGCCTCGGCCTTCGGGGCCTCGGGAGACGGGGCGGCGGCCGACTCGGCGACCGGGGCCTTCGTCGCCTTCTCCTTGAGGCCGTTGCGGACCAGGATGTGCTCGCGCGTGATCGACTTGGCCGCTTCGGCCGAGTCGTAGATGTTCGCCTCGCCGCGGGTGATGGCCGTGCCGAACCGCGGGTTCATCCGTTCGATGATGACGCGGTCCTTGGGTGCATGGACCGCCTTCGCGAGCTCGGTCCGGACGCTGTCGCGGTTCGGCGTCGCGGCGGTCGCGTGGGCGACCTCGAAGCGGAGCTCGTGACGCTTCAGGAGCGGGTTCGTGCGCTCTTCGAGGATCTTAATCTCCATTCCCGGTCCTCCTCAGTTCCATCTGGGCGACGAGGTCTCGCACATGGGCCTTCGCGACGTCGTCGACGAGGACGAAGGAGACCCCCTCACCAGGGATGCCGTATATAACGGTCGCTCCGAGCGGGAGCGACTCGACGAGCGCGAGCGCGCCGAGGTCCTCCTCGCCCTCGACCTCGAGCAGCCCCCCGCCCGAGGCGGCAAGCTCTCGGACCGCCGAACGTAGTCTTTCGGTCAGCTGACCTGCGGGGTTCGCGACCCGCACCGTCCTCCGCGCGCCGAGGGCGCGGTACGTCTCGCGAGGGATCGGCTCCCCTCGGCGGGTCTTGTAGTCGACGATCCCCACTAGCGGAGGGTGCCCGAGCTCCAGGGCACGGGCCACGACCCGGTCGCCGCAGGCGCCGAACACTCGCAGGGCCCGGATGCGCCGGTCGGCGTCCTCCCCCGCGTAGACCGGCCCGTACTTCTCCGCGAGGGTCGGGCGGAGAGCGTCCGGAACGACCCAGACGCGGCCGTTACTTGACGCGGAGCGCGTATCGGCCCGCGTCATGGATCCCCATCTTCTTCGCGATCTCGCTCCGCTCCGGGTCGATCACGACCAGGTAGCCCTGCCACTCGCGCGAGACCTCCCCGCCGCACCGAGGGCACTTCGCCTGGTCGGTCACCGCGCGGCAGTTCTTGCATGCCCTCAGGTTGATCATGGTGCGTGCCCTAGCTCGCGGCGGGGCCCTTCGCCGCCGGCTTCGCCGGGGCCTTCTTCGCGGCCGTCGGGGCGGCCCCTTTCTTACCGGTCCGTTCGTCCGCCTTGCGGTGGGCGTCCGCGATCCACTCGAACCTGCCGAGGGCGGGCTGGCGCATCGTCAGCCCGATGCGGCTATCGCGAGGGGAGATCTCCGAGAGCGAGAGCGAGACCACGCGCGCCCGAACCTTGTAGCCGACCTTGAGGTCGCGCTTGGTCTCGACGCCGACCAGGCGCTGGTTGTGCTCGTCGATGTTCACCCGGTCGTCCATGATCTGAGAGACGTGCAGGAGCCCGTCGAGCGGGCCGAACCGTACGAACGCCCCGAACTTGCGGATCTCGACGACCGAGCCCTCGACGACTTCCTGGATCTCCGGGCGGAAGAGGAGCGCCTCGTACTCGACCTCCTGGTAGACCCCGCCGTCGCCGTGGATGATGTGGCCCTCCCCGACGGGCTTCACGTCGCGGATCGTCACGGCGAGGTTCTGGCCGTCGACGAGCTTCCCCTCGAACTGCTGCTGGGCGAGCTCGACAAGAACTCCGGCCAGCTCCGGCCCGAGCCGGGCCGGCGGGATGCGCACCACGTCGCGGCGATGGTCGAGATAATACATCTGCGCCGCGCGAGAAAGGTCCCCTATAAGATGGTTCGGGGCGCGCGCGTGCCGCTCGTGGGACGGCGGCCCTACGCCTTGGCCCGGCCCGCGGTCCGCGCCGCGAGCGGGCGGCCGGGGGCCGACGGCGCGTGGCCCAGCCCGAGCGCCCGGTCGGTCGTGGCGATCGACGTCGGGCCGTCGGCGACGTCGAACATCGCCCGGATCGCGTCGACGTTCTCCGGGACGACGATCGACTCCTGGTGGATCGCCTGGAAGAAATAGGCGTCCTCGCCGTCCAGGCGGACACCCCGCTCCCACAGGACGTTCTCCATCATGTCCGGCGTCGTTCCGGCGCCCCGGCCGGCGCGGTCGCGGGCATACTCCATCACCTGGGGCGTGCCGTCCGCGCCCTCCCACGGGGCGAACAGATGGAACCGGGGCGTGGACCGGAACGCCTCCAGCACCTCGGTCGAGCTTGCGGGAGGACGAGCGAGGCGCACGTGGTTGACGTGCACGTGCATCAGCGTCGTGGGGACGACCACCGCGGTGGTGGTGATCGGGAGGTCCGGCAGGACCGTCCGTGCATCCGGTCCGTGGTGCGACGGCATGTCGAGCGTCGGGATGATCCCGTCGATGGGCCCGCGCTTGATCTCTCCGGGGTCCGCGGCGCGCCGGACGAGGGTGACGTCCCACTGCTTCACGCCCCATCGGGGAAGCAGGACCGCGGCCGCCCGGGTGATGCCCGTGGTGTTGCACGATACGACACGGAGCGAGCGCTTCCCCCGGCAGGCCTCGTAGTTCGCGAGCGCGCTGAACGACGCCTCCGCCACGTCGGCCTCCTCCCCGCCCTGGAAGACCGCCCGGACCCCCGCGGCGCCGTAGAGGGCACGGTTCTCCCGTCCGACGTCCTCCGGGGACGCGTCGACCACCACGTCGACCTTGGCGAGGAGCTCGGCGAGCCGTCCCGCCACCGGCAGCCCGACGGCCGCGAACTTCTCCGGCGAGCCGTTGCCGGCGACATAGAGCGGATACCCTCGGTCGACGGCGCGTCGGGCCTCGAAACCCGGACGGGTCTTCGCCACGCCGACGAGCTCGAGGTCCGGCTGCCGTGCGACCGCGTCGGCGACCCGCTTGCCGATCGTCCCGAACCCGTTGATCCCGACCCGAATCTTCATCGAGAACCTCGGCCGGTGGGACGACCGGCTCCGGGGTAATGAGGTGTTCTCCTCGGGAACGGCCCGGGCGGGTCGAGGCTAAATCCTCGGCGACGCGTCGCGGGCCCCGATGGAGTTTCTTCTTTCGGACGAGGAGCGGGCGTTCCAGGAGGCCGCGCGCAAGTTCGGCGACCGGGTCCTGAGGACCCACGAGCGGGAGATCGACGCCCACGGCACGATCCCGCCGGACGTCCTCCGAGCGATGGCCGAGCTCGGCCTGCTGTCGATGATGGTCCCCGAGCAGTACGGCGGGATGGGCGCCTCGGCCGTCCTCACCGAGCTGGCGGCGGAGGAGGTCGGCCGTGGAGACTTCTCGATGGCGACCGCCGTCTTCTTCCTGCTCGAGGCCGGATGGGGTGCCATCCTCGCCCGCCACGGCACCGAGGAGGCGAAGCAGGAGGTCCTGCCGGCGGTGACCGCCGGCAAGGCGTTCCTCGGGATCGCGTCGACCGAGCCGACCGGAGGCAGCGACCTCGCCGGGATGCACACCACGGTCCGCCGGGACGGGGACCGATTCGTCCTCCACGGCGAGAAGTCGTTCATCTCCGGGGTCGAGGAGGCGCGCCGCCTCGGCGGAGGGCATCTCACGCTCGCGAAGGCGGACGGCGGAGGGTTCGACTTCCTCTACGTCCCGACCCGCGGGGAGCGGATCGCGACCCAGAAGTTCGAGAACATGGGCCGCATGGGGATCTCGACCGGGGGCCTCACCTACGCGGATGCCGAGGTCCCGGCGAAGTACCTGGTCGGTGCCGAGCACCGGGGTTTCGAGTGCGCGATGGAGGGGTTCACGATCGCCCGGACGTTCGTCGCCGCGGCCTGCATCGGCGCGGCGGAACGCGCGCTCGAGGCCGGGATCGCCTACGTGCGCGAGCGCCGGGCGTTCGGCCAGCCGCTCGGCAAGTTCGAGGCGATCCAGTTCGAACTGGTCGACCTCTACACGCAAGTGGAGGCGGTGAAATGGCAGTGCCGCCGCGCCGCGTGGCTGCTCGACCGCTACACCCTGAAGGGCGACACCGCGCACCGCTCGGAGGTCGACCTCGCGGTGGCGTCGGTCAAGCTGAACGCGCCGCAGATCGCCTTCGAGTGCGTGAAGCGAGTGATGATGTGGCACGGGGCCGCGGGCTACACGAAGGACGCCGGCCTCGACCTCGGCTTCCGCGGCGTGATGAGCTACCTGGTCGGCGCGGAAGGGGGCCTGAACATCATGCGGATCATCCTCGGCCGCGAGCTCCTCGGGAAGGAGTTCGTCCCGTACAAGTGACGGTCCCCCGGCAGCGCCGCCTCCGCCGCTCCCCCGCGATGGAGGAGCGGGCGTTCCACGCCTGGCTCGCCGCCGCCCTCCCGAGCGGGTCGGAGGGGCGGCTCCCGCTCGGGGATGACGCGGCGGCGGTCCGTCTCCCGCGTGGGACCGTCGCGGTCGTCTCGACCGACGCCCTGGTCGAGGGCCTCCACTTCCGTCGGGCGTCGCCGCCCCGGCTCGTCGGCCGCGCGGCGAGCGCGACCAGCCTCTCGGACGTCGCCGCCAAGGGCGCGGTCCCCCTCGCGGTCTTCCTCGCGGTCATCGTCCCCCGAGGTTCACCCCGGGCCTGGGCCGAGCAGCTCGTCCTCGGCGCCGAGGCGGAGGCCGCCCGTTTCGGGGCCCACGTGCTCGGGGGGGATACCAAACCGGGTCCGACGCGTTCCGTGGTCAGCACGGTCGTCGGCGCGGCCCGGGCGGACCGGCTCGTCGGTCGAACGGGCGCGCGGCCTGGCGACGTGCTCGTGACCACCGGGGTGGTCGGTCGAGGTGGGGCGGCGGCCCTCGCCCTCCACGAGGCCGGGGCCGCCGGCGAGCGCGCGGTCGCGGGCCTGCTGCGCGTGCGGCCCCGCGTTCGCGAGGGGCCGGTCCTCGCGCGGTACGCGTCGGCGATGCTCGACACCTCCGATGGGCTCGCCGAGAGCGCCCGGCTTCTCGCCAACGCGAGCGAAGTGCGCCTGGTGGTCGACGAACGGAGGCTGCCGCTCGCGACCGCCCTCCGTAAGGTCGCCCCCGCGAGCCGACGCCGCTCGGCCGCGTTCTACGGCGGCGACTACGAGCTGCTCGCCTCCGTCCCGCCGGCGCGCGTCGGTCCCGCGGCCCGCGCGGTTCGGGCCGCGGGAGGGCGGCTGACCCGGGTCGGCGCCGTCGAGCGCGGACGCGGGGCGTTCCTGCTCACGGCCCGGGGCACCGAGACGATGCCCGAGGCGGGCTGGCGCCCGTTCGGCCGACCCAGACCGTAGCTCGGCCCCCGGGTCCCGCGGTCGGCGGGGGTGCTGGGGTTTCGCAGGGTCCACGGCACGTTCAAGTAATCCCGGCCCGCTCTCCCCATCGATCTGAGGTAGGCGATGCCGCAGGCAGGATCTTCCGCTAACCCGTTCGAGACCGCGAAGCACCAGGTCGACATCGTGGCCGATCTCATCGGCCTCAACGGGGGCATGCGCGAGATGCTTAAGCACCCGAAGCGGGAGCTGACCGTCAACTTCCCGGTCCGGATGGACGACGGCAACATCCGCGTCTTCACCGGCCACCGGGTGCAGTACAACATGGCCCGCGGCCCGTGCAAGGGCGGCATCCGCTACCACCCGCAGGTCTCGCTGGACGAGGTCCGGGCCCTCGCGGCCTGGATGACCTGGAAGTGCGCGGTCGTCAACATCCCGTACGGCGGCGCGAAGGGCGGGGTCATCTGCGACCCGAAGTCGATGACGAAGGGCGAGCTCGAGCGCCTCACCCGCCGTTACGCGAGCGAGATCGCCCCGCTCATCGGCCCGGAGATGGACATCCCCGCGCCGGACGTCTACACCGACAGCCAGACGATGAGCTGGATCATGGACACGTACTCGATGCAGAAGGGCTACTCCGTCCCGGGCGTCGTCACCGGTAAGCCGATCGCCCTCGGCGGCAGCGAGGGCCGCGGGGAGGCGACGGGTCGCGGATGCGCCTACACGATCCGGGAGGCCGCGAAGGACGCCGGGGTCCGCGTGAAGGGCGGTACCGTGGCGGTCCAGGGGTTCGGGAACGCCGGGAGCGTCGCGGCGAACCTGCTGCACGACGAGCAGGGGGCGACGATCGTCGCCGCCTCCGACTCGAAGGGCGGCGTCTACAAGGCGGACGGGTTCAACCCGCACGCCCTCGAGGAGTACAAGGCGAAGCACGGCTCGGTCGTCGGGTTCCCCGGCACCAAGGCGATGTCGAACGAGGAGCTGCTGGAGGCCAAGGTCGACATCCTGGTCCCCGCGGCGCTCGAGAACGTCCTCACCGGCCGGAACGCCGACAAGGTCCAGGCGAAGCTGGTCGCCGAGGCCGCGAACGGCCCGACGCTCCCCGAGGCGGACACGATCCTCTTCCAGAAGAAGGTGACCGTGCTGCCGGACATCCTCGCGAACGCGGGAGGGGTGACCGTGAGCTACTTCGAGTGGGCGCAGGACATCCAAGGATTCTTCTGGCCCCTGGAAGAGGTCAACTCCCGCCTCGAGCGGGTCATGGTCCGGTCCTACGCCGACGTCCACCGCATCGCGACCGAGAAGAAGGTCCACAACAGGACGGCCGCCTACGTCCTCGCGATCCAGCGGGTCGTGGACGCGATCAAGACCCGCGGAATCTATCCGTAGGAAGGGTCCTCCGTCGCCCGGATGGCCGAGCTACCGAGGTGCCGCCGGGCGACGTGGCCTGAGGTCGAGCGGTGGGCTGACGGCGTCGTCGAGCGCGTCCGCGCCGCGGGCAGCCGCCCGGAGGCGATCGTCGGCCTGACCCGAGGGGGCTGGGTCCCGGCCCGGCTGCTGGGCGACCGCCTGGGGGTCCACCGGCTCGTCTCGCTCCGCGTACAGCACTGGGGCGTGACCGCGGCGAGGGACGGCCAGGCGCGGCTGACCGAGGGGCTCTCGGGGGAGGTCGGCGGCGAAGCGGTCCTCGTCGTGGACGACATCACCGACACCGGCGAGAGCCTGCGGCTCGCGAGCGAGCATGTCCGGGCCGCCCGCCCGCGCAGCCTCGAGACCGCCGCGTTCGTGCATATCGCCCACGCGAAGTTCGTCCCGACGTACTACGCCGAGGAGATCCCCCGCGACGCGTGGGTCTGGGTCGTCTTTCCCTGGAACTACTGGGAGGACCTCAGGACGCTCGCCGCCCGGGCCGAATCGCTCGGGCCGGGCGTCGAGAAGGTCCGGGCGACCCTCCGCGACCGCTGCGGCCTCGAGGTCCCCGTCGAGGACGTGCGCCGGGTCCTCGCGGAGCCGCGTTAGCCGACCGTCGTCGGCTCGGACGAGGCGCGGGCCGCCGACCGGAAGTGTTGGTGGATCATCCCCGCCCCGATCACGAGCCCGAGCCCCGTGACGATCAGGCCGGCGAGGAACGGCACCTGGGCGATCCCGGCGAGCCCTTGGAGGTAGCGGACGAGGAAGACGATCCCGTAGCTGACGAACCCGACCCCGATCACCGAGGTCGTCGAGACGACGAACGAGCGGGGGAACGCCCCGCGTGCGAACATCCGGCGGAGGGAACGTCCGGTCTCCCAAACGATGGCGCCGAGGATCCACCAGAGGAGGCCGGTCTGCAGGAACAATAGGACCCGGTCGAACAGGGGCGAGCCGTGGTTGGAGAGGTACTGATTGTAGCCCGTGAGGAACCCTAGCCCGACGAGCGCGAGCGCGAACAGCCCGAAGCCGAACGCCACCGAACCCTGGCGGGTGTCCGACGACGCGCTCCGCACCGCGTCGATCAGCGCCTCGTCGATGTCGAACGTCCAGAAGATGAGGTAGACCCCGAGCACGATCGCGAGCCCGATCACCCCCCACACGAGCACGCCCCCGGCGGCCGCGAAGCCGAGGATGAGCAGGACGAAGGCGAACGGCAGGATCGTCTTGGCCCGCAGCTTCGGGTCCTTGAGCGCCCGGACGAGGGTGTAGTAGGTCGATTCGAGGCTCGCGCTCTGGCGGACGAAGACGCGGCGCACCCCGTCGATCCGGACGCGCGAGGCGAGGATCGGGAACAGGTACTCGTCCTCCGCCCCGTCGCTCACGAGGTAGGCGGAGCTCGCGTGGACGCGGTCGAGGACCTGGTCGAACTGCTCGGCCACACGACGGTCCGACGCGATCCCGACCTTGCCCGAGCCGGTCAGGACGCAGACCTCGCACTCCTCGCCCGAGCCCTTGAGCTCGTCCTGGAGCGACACGGCCGCGAAGAGCGCGTTGGTGTCGGAATCCTCGGGGTCGACGGTCCCGAGACGGACCGCGGCGTCCACCACCTCCGCCCGGCCGACGATGGGTCCGTCGAGCTTGGCCTTGCGCCCGAGGTCATCGTCGCGGTCGACGCAGACGACCAGGCGCATGGCCCAAGAACTAGAGCCGGTCCGCAGCTTAACGCCTTAGTTTCGTAGGCAACAGCGCCGCGGGCGGCGGCGTCGCGGTCGGGTCGGCGTCGTCGCCGCGCCGTCCGGGGCGGTCACCCCGCAGTGATATACTCCCCGCGGCCGGTCGGCCCCGCCCGATGGCGGAGTTCCCCGACAAGCGCGCATCGTTCATCGAGTGGTACCTCGCCGTCATCGACGCGGCGAACCTCTCCGACAAGCGCTACGGCGTCAAGGGGATGAACGTCTGGACGCCGTACGGCTTCCGCGCACGAAGGAACCTCGACCGCGTCCTCGTCCGTGAGATCGAGGCGACGGGATCGCAGGCCGTGGAGTTCCCGGCGCTGATCCCCGCGACCGAGTTCGCGAAGGAGAAGGAACACATCAAAGGGTTCGACGCCCAGGTCTTCTGGGTCACCAAGGGCGGCTTGACCGAGCTGGACGTCCCGCTCGTCCTGCGGCCGACCAGCGAGACCGCGATGTACCCGATCTTCGCCCTGTGGGTGCGGTCCCATCGCGACCTGCCGCTCAACGTCTACCAGATCGTCAACACGTTCCGCTACGAGACGAAGACGACCCGCCCGTTCGTCCGCGTCCGCGAGATCCACTTCTTCGAGGAGCACACATGCCAGCTCGACGAGGAGCACGCGACGGAGCGGGTGAGGTCGAACCTCGACGCGTTCCGACGCATGGCGGGGGCGTTCGCGCTCCCGTACCTCGCGGTCCGCCGCCCCGAGTGGGACAAGTTCGCGGGGGCGCACTACACGATCGCCTTCGACCTGCCGCTGGCCGGGGCCCGGACCCTCCAGCTGGGGAGCGTTCATCACTACCGCGACAACTTCTCCGTCCCGTACGGCATCCGCTACGAAGCCCCGGACGGTTCCGAGCGCCTCGTCCACCAGACGACGTTCGGCCTCTCGGAGCGGCTCCTCGGAGCGATCGTCGGGATGCACGGCGACCGACGGGGCGTCGTCTTCCCGAGCGCGGTCGCCCCCTACGAGGTCGTCGTCATCCCCGTCCTCGCGGGAGCGGCCTCGGCCGCCGTCGGGGCGGCCGCCAAGGAGGTTACGGAGGAGCTCCGACGGGCGGGGCGACGGGTCGTCCTGGATGACGGCGACGAGCGGCCCGGCGCAAAGTACTATCGGTGGGAGCTCGCCGGCGTCCCGCTCCGCCTCGAGATCGGCCCCCGCGAGGTCGACAGCGGCCACCTGACGAGCGTCGACCGCCTCGGGCGGAAGGGCGAGGTCGGCCGGACGACGCTCGGCGACGACGTCGGCTCCCGGCTCGCCGAGTTCGACAGCGAGCTGGCGCGTCGAGCCGGGGCGAGCTTCCGAGAGGCGATCACGCCCGCGCTGAGCCTCGCCGAGCTCGCCGGCTCGAAGACGGTGCGGCTGGTCGGCTGGTGCGGCGCAGAAGAGTGCGGCCATGCGATCGAACGCGCGATCGACGGGGCGCTCCTCGGCACGCCGGAGGAACCGCTGCCGTTCCCGGTCGCGCCGCCGCCATCGTGCGTCGGCTGCGGCCGTACGGACGGGATCCGGACGGCGCTCGCCGCCCAACCGATGTGACGGGCCGGCCCCGGCGCTCGCGCCCCAGCGCCTAGCGCGGCGGGGGCGACGGCGCCGGAGGGTTCGGGAGGACGAGCCACATCCCGGCGAGGCCGAACAGCAGCAGCGTGATCGTGACGGCGTAGACCCCGTTGTCGATCCAGACGCCGAACTCGAGCCCCCACCAGAGGTAGAAGGCGACCGCGAGGACGACGAGCGTCGCGAACCCCCAGAAGCTGACCGTGCGAGGGAGCGACAACGGGCGCGGGGCCCCGGTCCCGTTCGCCTCGCCCGGCTCGGACCCGTCGGCGGCCATCGGTCCCCGCCGACCCGGGGTGCGCATGATAACTCTTGCGGACGAGGCGGGCCCGGAGGCTGCGCGGTCCGGGCCGCGAACCCTCCCGGGGCTGCCGCGCCCCGGCCCCCCTCGCCGCCTCGTGCGCGAGGGCTAAATCCCTCGGGCGGACTAGAACCCTGACGATGGCCGAGGCCGCGAGCGCCGACACGCCTCCGGCCCGAGGACCTCGCGCGGCCCTCGCGACGCTCCCCCCGGACCTCGTTCGGGTCCTCGCCTACGCTAGCGCGATCGGCCCGGAGTTCTCGTTCGACCTGCTTCGCGTGGCGATGGGCGCGGAGGAGGAACCGCTCGTCGAGAACCTCGAGAAGCTGGTCGCCCTCGGGTTGGTCCGCGAGCGTTCCGGCGGGGGACGGTTCGCCTTCGCGGAGGAGGAGGACCGGGGGGCCGTCTACCGGTCGATGACCGAGAGCCGGCTGAGGGTCCTCCACCGCAAGATCGCCGAGGCCCTCGAGCGAGCGAACCCCGAGCCGTCCGACCCGGTGGTCGCCGAGCTCGGACGCCATTTCTTCCTCGGGAAGGTCCCCGAGAAGTCGTACGCCTACAACCGACGCGCCGCCGAGGTCGCCCGCGCGGCGAACGACCCGGCCGCGGCGATCCACCCGCTCGAACGGGCGCTCGTCGACCTCACCTCGCTGGGAGGCGGCCGCGAGGCCGAGCGCACGGAGATCGCCGAGACGCTGGGCGACCTGTCGTTCTCGGTCGGTTCGTTCCGTGCGGCGGACCGCTACTACCGAGAGGCGCTCGAGCACGTGGAGCACGAGCTCCCCCGGATTCGCGCGCGGCTCCTCCTCGCCCGGGCCGAGGTGGCGCGGGAGAGCTTGGACTCACGGCGGGCCGTCGAGGGGGCGCGGGAGGCGCTCCGCCTCTTCCAGGTCGACCCCGACCCGTACGGCGAGGCGCAGGCCTATCGCCTCCTCGGTCGGGTGGCGTTCCAGCACGGGCGCTACCGCGACGCGCTGGACGAATCGATGCGTGCCCTGGAGGCCTTGCCGCCCGGGGCCGACCAGACCGCGCTGGGGCGGCTCTCGATCGACCTCGGCAACGCGTTCACGGCGCTCGGCGAGGAGGTCCGTCCGGTCGCCGTCGAGTGGTTCCAGCGGGCGGTCGAACGGCTGCGCGCCGGCCGGAACTGGTCCGAGCTCGCCCGTGCGCTCCACCACCTGGGCACGACCGTGGGGGAGGCGCGTCCGGACGAAGGGCTCGAGCTGCTCGAGCGGGCCCGAGAGGCGGCGACCCAGGGCCACGATACTCGCGCCATCGGCCGTTCGCTCCTGTCGGGGGTCGAGCTGCGGATCGCGCTCGGCCAGCTGGACGAGGCCCAGCGCGACAACGACCAGGCGGGCCGGCTCCTCGAGGGCCTCGCGGACGCTCTCGGTTCCGAGCAGGTGATGCTCAACCGGGGACGGATCGAGGAGAAGCGCGGTCGTTGGGACGACGCGGCCCAGGCCTACGCCACCTCCGCGGGACTGGCGCGGAAGCTCGGCCTGATGGCGGACGAGGCGGACGCGCAGCTCTACCTGGCCCGGCTCCGCTTCAAGACGCGCGACCTGGAGGCTGCCCGCGCGGCGTTCGCTCGGGCGACCGAGCTCAAGGTCACCGAGCTCTCCCCTCGCCTCGAGCGAACGTACTCCGAGCTCAAGCAGCAGCTCGGGGCTCTGGCGGACGCGGGCGAACCCAAGCCGAAGGAGCCCGAGACCAACACCGGCGGCGCGGACGCCGGGACCCCGGTCGGATGAACGGGGGCCGGTTAGTCCGATGAGCTACGTCCCGGCGGCACGGCGGCGACCGCTGTTCGGGCGGTCGGAGGTGATCGAGGAGGTCGAGCGCGCGCTCGACGAGGTCGGCACGTCCCGGGGGAAGGCGGTCCTGCTCGTGGGTGGGGGAGGAAGCGGCAAGTCGGTCATCCTCGGGGAGGCCGCGACGCGGGCGGAGGCGAGGGGGTTCGTCCCCGTCCGGGGCCGGGCCCTTCCCGGGGAGCTCGCCGAACCGTTCCGGCTCGTCCGGGACCTCCTCACCGCCGCCGGGGGGGAGGAGCACGCGGGGAATGACCCGCTCCTTCCGCTGCTCGCCGGGCGGCCGACGGAGGAGACGAGCTCGGGCCGCACGGCCGAGGACGATCTCGAGCGGCTCCTGGCGCCGCTCGGACGAACGTCCGTCGAGGGGCTCGGCTCGGTACTCCAGGCCGTCCGGGTCCGGTTCCTCGAGAGGTTTGGCGAGCTCGCCCGGCGGCGACCCGTGGCGGTGCTGGTCGACGACCTCCACCTGGCCGACGCCGGTTCGCTCGACTTCGTGGAAGGCCTGGCCCGGGAGGGTCCGACCCGGGGCGTCGCGTTCATCGCGACGGTCGACCCCGGGCCCGGGGTGCCTGCCCGGGCGAAGCCGTCCGTCGCTCGCTGGAGGACGGAGGAGGCGTTCAAGTCGGTCGAGGTCCGTCCGTTCACGTCGGCGGAGATCGCCGAGTTCGCCACCTGGCTGAGGGACGGGGTCTCGCCGTCGTCCCAGGACGTGCTCCGCTGGAAGGCGGAGACCGAGGGTCACCCGCTGTTCGTCGAACTCCTCGTGCGCTCGGCCTCCGGGACGGGCCGCTCTCCGACGCGGCCGTCGACGCAGGCCGAGGACCTGACCGGGGCGCTCCTCGAGCGGGTAGGGTCGCTGGACGAGGTCGACCGCCGGGCCCTCACCTACGCGAGCGTGCTCGGACGCGAGTTCGACTTCGCTCGACTTCGGTCGGCGGTCGACCTGTCGGAGGAGCGGCTCTCCGAGGCGGTCGACCGGCTCGTCCGCGGAGGGATCCTCCGGGAGCGGGGAGGCGAGGTCTACGAGTTCGCGAGCGAGGAGTTCCGGGCCGGCCTGTACTCCGGCGTGACCGAGACCCGCCGGGCGATCCTCCACCGCAAGGTCGCGAAGACCCTCGAGGCCCGCGGGGGAGCGAGCGACTTCGAGCTCGCCCGGCACTACTACCTCGGACGCGACGACCCGAAGGCGATCGAGTACGGGGTGCGGGCGGCCGAGCAGGCGGCGAGTGCCTACGCGTTCGACACGGCGCTGTCGCTCCTTCGGCAGTCGCTGGAGGCCGAACGTCGGCTCCCCAAGCGCGACCCCCGTCTCGAGGTACGCCTCCTCACCGAGGCCGGCCGCCTCATGGACGAGGCCGGGGACCTCGCCGGTTCCGAGCTCGAGCTGAGCGAGGCGGTCGCCCTCGCGCGCGGCGAGACCGACTTCGACGTCCCCCTCGGGCGGGCGCTGCTCGGCCTCGCGTGGACCCGGGTCGAGCGGAGCGACTACGCCGCGGCCGAACCGCTCGCGCTCGAGGCGGCGGCGCGGCTCGAGCGCGCCGGGAGCCCGCGCGACCTCTTCGCGGCCCACCGGGTCCTCGGGACCCTCTACTGGCGCCGGTCGGACCTCGACCTCGCGGAGCGGCACCAGCGCGCCGCCCTCGCGATCGCCGAGCGCGACGGGACGCCTCACGAGCACGGCCATGCGCTGATCGACGTCGCCAACACGCTCCTTCCGCGGGGGCCGGAGTACGTCGAACCGACGCTCGCGCTCTACGCCCGCGCCGCCGCCCTCTTCGCCAAGGAGGACGACCCGAACGCCTCCGCGCGGGTGTTGATGAACCGGGCCGTCCTCGAGTACCGCATCGGCCGCGTCGAGGAGGCGATGCGCGACATCGACCACGCCCTGGACGCGGCCGAGCGTTCCCGCTCGCCGATCTGGATCGGCTACTGCCTGATCAACGCGGCGCACTGGCACGCCGAGCTCGGCGAGATCGAGCTCGCCCGACAGCAGAGCGACCGGGCCGAGCGGACCCTGGAGCCGACCGGAGACCGCCTCGCCCGGCAGCAGCTCCAGATGATCCGGGGGATCATGGCGGAAAAGGAGCGGCGGTTCGACGACGCCGAGCGGGAGTTCGCCCAGTCGCTGGCGAACGCCCGATGGATGGGGATGAAAGGGGAGGTCGCCGAGATGCTCTTCCGGCGGGCTCGCCTGGCGGCGGAGCGCGGCGACCGGTCGGGAGCCCGAACCCTGCTGGCCGAGGCCCAAGCGAACGGTCTGGACACCCTCCGCTCGGACCTCGCCGGCGAGGCGCGGAAGCTCGCCTCCGCGCTCGAGACCGCGGACGACCTCCGGGGTTAAGCCCCGCTCCGTCTCGACCGGACCGTGACGCCCGCGGCAAGCGCCCCCACGGCCGCGGACGGCTCGCTGCACCCGGACCGCCGTCTCCCGTCGTTCGAACGCGACGTACAACGGATGTTCGCGTCGATCGTCGACCGGTACGACGCGTTCAACCATGCCGCCACGTTCGGCCAGGACCTGCTCTGGCGACCCCGGGCCCTCTGGGAGCTCGGGCGCGTCCACCGCGGGCCCGTGCGCGCCGTGCTGGACTTCGGCTGCGGCACCGGGGCCCTCGCCCGGCTCCTCGCCGTGCGCTATCGAAGCGCGCGGGTCGTCGCCGTCGATTTCAGCCGGGCGATGGTCCGGAGCGCGTCCACGGCTCGAGGGCCTCCCCCCGAGGGTCCCGCGAGGGAGTTCGCGGTGGCGAACGTCCACCGCCTCCCGTTCTCGGACGGGGCGTTCGACGTCGCGACGAGCGCGTTCGTCGCCCGCAACCTCGCGAGCCTGGACCGGTCGTTCCGCGAGCTGCGCCGGGTCCTGCGTCCCGGGGGTACCCTATTGACCCTCGAGGTCTCCGAGCCCCGGTCGCCGGCGGTCGCCCGGCTCTTCCATGCCCACTTCGACCACGTCGTGCCCCTCCTCGGCCGTGCGTTCGGCCGGGAAGGCCCGTACAGCTACCTACCGGAGTCCCTGCGGTCGTTCCCGCCCGCCGAGCAGCTCCTGGCCACCTTCGCCTCCGCCGGCTTCGCCCGGACGGAGGCCTACCGGATGTCGCAGGGCGTCGTCACCGCGTACCTGAGCACCGCGTCGAGCGAACCCGACGCAAGGCGTTAAGCAATCGCCGGCCCCTCGACGGTCGTGAGCGCGGCGTTCGACGCGTTCCGGTACGCCCATGCGCACCGGCGCGAGGTCGTTTGGCTCAGCCAGAACACGAACCACCTGGTCCCCCCCGAGGTCGTCCGGGGCGCCCTCGACGAGGCGATCGCCGAGCGACGCTACGAGGGCTACCCGTTCATGTCCGGCGACCCCGAGCTCCTCGAGCTCGTCCGCGCGGACCTCGGCCTCGAGGGCGCCCCGCCGTTCCTGACGGCCGGCGGAACGGAGGCGCTCTACATGACGATGCGAGCCCTCCTCGGCCCGGGGGACGAGGTCGTCGCCTCCGACCCGAGCTACATGATCATCCACAAGTTCATCGAGCTCTCCGGTGCCCGGCCCCGGTGCGTCAACATCTACCGGCCGCCGTACCACCTTACCGCCGACGCGGTCGCCGAGACGATCGGGCCGCGCACGAAGATGATCCTCCTCATCGACCCGCTCAACCCCCTGGGCTCGGGGTACCCGCGCGAGGAAGTCCGGGCGATCGCGGAGCTCGCCCAGGACCATCATCTCACCCTCGTCAACGACGTCACGTACCGGGACTACTCGGAGGGCCACGCCCTCGCCGCCCAGTTCGCCCCGGAGGAGACGGTGACGGTCTGGTCGGTCTCGAAGAACTGCGGTCTCGCCGGGCTCCGCCTCGGCGGGTTCTCCGCCCGACCCGACCTCGCGCAGCGGATCTCCCGGTTCAACACGAACGACCTCGGAGTGAACATCCTCGCGCAGGTCGCCGCCCGCGCGGCGCTCCGGACGAAGCGTTCGTGGATCGACGACGTCGTCCGGACGACCCGCGCGAACGGCCGTCGCGTCCATGACGTCGGTCGGAGCGTCCCCGGGGTCACCACGCCGGTCGCGCCGTCCCGAGCGAACATGACGATCCTCGACATCGCCGACACGGGGGTGGCGCCGGAGCAGCTCCAGGAGGAGCTCCTGCTCCGTCACGGGGTCTTCGTCCGCGCGGGCAGTTACCTGTCGCCCGGCCACGGGTCGAGGTTCGTCCGGGTCTCGTTCTCGAACCCGACGGCCGACATCGACCGCTTCGCGCGAGCCTGGCCGGAGGCGATGCGCGCGCTCTCGACCCGACCGGTCGCGGCCCGTTAGGGGGGCCGCAGCGTCGCGTCGACGACCACGTGGGTCCGGCCGGGCCCGTACGGCTTGACCTCCCGGGCGAGCGGCGTCCCGTCGACCGTCGCCCCGCAGCGACCGACCTCGGCAGCGACCGCGTCGAGCGCGTTCCGCCGCGCGTCGCGCGCGTCGACGACGAGGTGCGCATGGACCACCCCGACGGGACGGCGGAGCAGGTCGATCGCCCGCGGGAGCCACGGGACCGAAGTGGGCAGGTAGCCGAGCACGACGCGGTCGAACGACCGAGGCTCGAGCGGTACCGCGCGATTATCGCCGAGCACCGCCCGAACCCGGGGGGCGACGCCGTTCAGCCGGAGGTTCTCCTCGAGGTATCCGAACGCGACCGGGTTCTTCTCGACGGCCACGAAGCGGGCCTCGGGCCGCGCCCGCGCAGCGGGGATCGTGAAGTAGCCGATCCCGGCGAACAGGTCCGCGACGCGTTCGCGGCCTTGGACGAGCTGGGCGAAGCGGAGCCGCTCGGTCCGGTTCCCCGCCGCGAACATCACCTTCGACGCGTCCAGGCGCCAGCGGGTCCCGTGCTCGACGACCTCGGTCTCGGCGCAGGTGCCCGCGAGCGTCCGCAGGAGGGGTCGCCGTAGCTCGCCCTCGATCGGCCCGCGGTGGTCGAGGACGGTCGCCACGCCGAGCTCCTCCTGCCACGCCGCTCCGAGGAAGGGACCGTAGGGGGCTAGGGCGGGGGGCAGGCGGAGGAGCAGAACGCATCCCAGGCGCTGGTACCCCCGGGGCATCGCCTCGGCCAGCGCATCGCCGGCGACCGCCCGTAGCCGTTCCCGTACCCGTTCGGCCGGAGGCGGCCGGCTCGCGACCATCTTCCGTGGGCGCGGCCGCCGGCTACGCCGACGGCGGCTCGGGTCCCTTGTCGAGGACGACCTCGAGGAACTGCTTGAGGTGGGCGATCAGGATCGGGTTGTCGGTGAAACCGCACGCGTCGAGCCCTGGGGCCGCGAGGAGCGCGTGCTCGCCGTCGGCCAGGACCTCGGTGGCGAGGAGGTTCTCGCGGGGGACGTGCTCGACCCCCTCCGGCAGGCGCTGGAGCGCGGCGGTGACGAACGTCACGTGGACGCCGCGCTTGACGGCGCTCAGGATCTTCTTGCCGAGAGGTTCGCGGAGGTCGGCGACCTGCGGCGTCGTCAGGATGAACGTCTGGCTCGACTGGTCGAGCAGCTCGGCGATCTTCGCGAGCACCTTCTCGCGGTCGGAGAGCAGGTACACCAGCTGGGGTTCGCCGTGCTCGGCGACCACGCGGTGGAGCTGGGCGAGGTGCTCGAACACCTCCTGGACCGCGGCCTTGAGCGTCTCGGCGACGTCCAGCGGAGGGGTCGGGCGGAAGAGGATCGGCTTGCCGCCCGTCGGCGCGGCGTAGCCCTTGCTCGCGAGCGATTCGAGCACCTTGTACGCGCTCGTCCGGGGGATCCCCGCGGCGGCCGCAAGGCCCGCGGCGTCGCCCACCCCCCGGGCCACCAGGGCGATGTAAGCGCGGGCCTCGTACTGCGTGAGACCGACCTTCTCGAGGACCCCGACCGCCCGACGGAACTCCTCGCTCGTCGGGTTGCCGAGGGCGACCGCGGTCTCCTCCACCGACGCCATCGCTTGCGGGCCTGCCAGCGTGACGGCTCGCCTTAACGCCTCGGGAAGCGGCTCACGGGACCGGCTCGGCGAGCTTGCGGAGCGCCGCCTCGCCGAGGAGCGCATCGACCTCCTCGGCGGTGAGCAGATGGCGCTCGACGAGGAGTTCGCGGACCGGCCGCCGCGATCGTTCGGCCTCGTGCAGCAGTTCGGCGACCTTGAGGTAGCCCAGGCGGGGCGTCAGGACCGTCGCGAGCGCGCTCGAGCCGAGCAGGTACTGCTCGATCCGCTCGGGGTTCGGGCGCACCCCGTCGACACAGCTCCGCGCGAACACGGGCAGGTAGTTCGCCAGGATCTCGGAGGAGAACAGGACCTCGAAGGCCGCGAGGGGCATCATGACGTTGATCTCGAGCTGGCCGGCCTGGACGGCGTAGGCCGTCGCCGTGTCGGCGCCGAGGACGTGGAAGGCGACCATGTTCAGGCACTCCGCCGCGGACGGATTCACCTTCGCCGGCATGATCGACGACCCGGGCTGGATCTCGGGCAGGCGGATCTCGTCGAACCCCGTCGCCGGGCCGCTCGAGAGGAGACGGAGGTCGTTCGCGATGCGGACGAGCTCGAGGGCGAGGGTCCTCAGCCAGGCGGAGGCGAACCCGAGCGGCCAGCGGCTCTGCATCGTCTCGAACGGGTCGCGCGCGACGACGAGCGGGAGGCCGCTCAGGCGCGCGTACTCCTGGACCGCCAGGGCCCGGAACCCCGGCACGGAGTTCACGCCGGAGCCGACGGCGCTGCCGCCCAGCGGGAGCTCCGCGAGCGCGCGCTCGACCGCCGGGAGCGCCTCGACCACGCGCTCGAGGGCCATGGCGTAGGCGTGGAACTCGGCGCCGAGCGTCACCGGCATGGCGTCCTTGAGGTGGGTCCGGCCGCCCTTCGCGAGGCGGACGAACTCGATCCCCTTCGCGTGCAGGCTCGCGACGAGCGTGCCGACGGCCGTCCGGACCTCCGCGAGGGCGAACATCGCGGCGACCTGGGCGGCCGCGGGGAACGTGTCGTTCGTCGACTGGCCGCGGTTGACGTGGTCGTTCGGGCCGAGGGTCGCGTAGTCCCCACGGCGCTTCCCCAGGATCTCGAGCGCGCGGTTCGTGAGGACCTCGTTGACGTTCATGTTGAGGGAGGTGCCGGCGCCCGCCTGGAAAACGTCGACGACGAACTGATCGTCGAAGCGTCCGGCGGCCATCTCCTTCGCCGCCTCCTCGAGCGCCTTACCGCGTTCGGCGTCGAGCCCGCCCTTCGCCACGTTCGCCCGGATGCAGGCGAGCTTGAGGAGCGCGTAGGCCCGCTTGAGGTACCGGGAGGTCCCGAGGCCGCTCACCGGGAAGTTCTCGCGGGCCCGGAGCGACTGGATCCCCCAGAGCGCTTCGGCGGGGACCTGGCGCTGGCCCAGGGAGTCGGTCTCGATACGGAATTCGGTCATGGGCCGACGAGGTGGAGTCGCGGGAAAACGTTTCGGTGCAGAGCCCCGTCCGGGCCGGTGTCGCGGACGCCGGACCCCCGTCCCGCCGGGCCTCGCGTGCGCGCGGTCACCGGCCGCTGACGAGGAACACGACGCCCGCGACGAGGACAAGGAGCGCCCCCAGGATCGCGAGGACCCCCGAGGGAACGCCAAGCTCCAGCCACCCGACGATCGCGACCACGATCAGCACGGCGCCTGCCACGGTCGCGTTCCCGTCCCGCCGAAGGCCCCCGAGGACGGAGAACACCGCTACGACGAGCCCGACGACGAGGAAGATCAGGGCCTGGTCGAAGGGTAGGTAGGCGTGGCCCCCGTGGCCCAGGGCGACGGAGAGCACGCCCCGAGCGAGGTCGATAAGGCCGTCCAGCGCGATGAGCGCGGCCCCGAGCAGACCGAAGAGCGCGGCGATCCTTCGGTCGCCTACCTCGGTCACCGAGACCTCCCGTTGGCCCGCTGCTACGGCTCGCCGGTCGTTCAAAACCCTTTGGTCGTGCGGCGGGGCCGTCGCGCCGGTGGAGCGGAGGGCGGCCCGAATCGTCGGGCAGGGAATCCGGGACGCGCGGCGGGCCGGAGCCGTTGACCGCCGCCCGGGTGGGGGTGGCCGCGCCGGCACGCTGCGCTGCTCGAACCTCCAAACCCTTAGGTCCCGTTCTTCGCTGGGTCTGACGCGGTATCGCGGTAGGGTGGGGACGTGGTCGGCACGCTGACCCTCGGTCTGGACATCTCTTCGGTCGCCGTATCGACGGCGATACCGGGGATCGCCTGGGCCCTCCTGTTCGGCATCGCCTGGAGGCGGCCCGACTTCGCAGAGAGCCTTGGCCTTGGACCGAGGACGTTCTGGCTCCTGCTCCCGTGCGCGCTGCTTGCCTCGTTCGCCCTGCTTCCGATCGCGCCGGTCTCGAACGATGTCGTCGCGGTGAGTTTCGCGGGAGCCGGCTTTCCCCTTGCCGTGGGCGTCCTCGCCCTGGGACGCGTCGCCCCGCCGCTGCGGCGGTCGGCCGTCCGTCTCTTTGTGCCCCTCATCGCATTGACGACCCTGCTCCTCGCGGTCGTGCTGGAGGCGGACGCGGGGCACCTCGCCGGGGTCGCTGCCCGCCTAGGCGCGACGGCCTGGGAGACGGAGCTCCTTCTCGTGGTGATCGTGGCGACGGCGTTCACGGCGTCGGTCGTGGGGCTCTCGGCCCGCTCTCCTGAGCCGGACGCGCGGTCGCTCGGGGGGATCTTCGCGCTGACCAGCGGGGTCCTGGTGCTGACGTTCGCCGGCGCCCAAGCGATCCCGGGCGTCGGGATCTCGGAAGCGTTCCCCTACTTCCTCCTACCTCCCGTCTCGGTCGGCATCGTCGCGGTGCTGCTCGCCGGGACGCTCTTCCCGGGCCGAGAGGCGTTCGCGCTCCCGGTCGCGTTCCTTGCGGCCAGCTGGGGTGTCGTGCTCGGAGCGGACATCCTCTGGCAACCTCCGCTCTACGGCTCCGGGCCCGGCGGGCTGTACGCGGTCGGCGGTGCGGGGGTGCTCGACCTCGTCTACCTCTCGGGCTTCCTGGGCCTCCTCGGAGCGTGGGGGGCCTATCGGCTCCTCGGTCGTAGCCTCGCCCCCGTCGGCGCCTCCCTCGCTCCGGCCCCGCCCCGCCCGACCGCACGGCTGCGGGAGGCGTACGCCCGGGGCGTGGAGGGGTCCCTCGGCGCCTCGCTCACCGCTTCCGCGTCGGCCGCGCGCAGCTCCGCCCTCCAGGCCCAGCGACTCCTCGGTCGTCCGCTGCCCGAGCCGTCCCGTCCCTGGGACGGGCTCGGGGTCCCCGGCTGGGTCGTCAGTGACCAGGCGAACCTCGACAGCATCGCGCGCTCCGGCACCACGGAGCCCCGCGAGGCGTCCCGCGCCTACGTGACGGCCCGGGCGCTCGTGAGGCTCGGCGAGGCGATCGGCCGGCCGCGGTTCGCCTCGATCGCCCAGCGCCTCGCCGCGTTCGCCGTGGACGCGGCTCTCCTCGGCGCGGTCGGCTCGGCGGTGTTCGCGGCGATCGCGGTCGCCACCCCCGGTGGGCTCGTGGCGCTGCTCAGCTCGGCCGCGTTCAACGCGGCGATCTACGGCTTCGTCGCCCTCGCGCTCGTCTACTTCGCGCTCGCCGAGCTCTGGGTCGGCGCCACGCTCGGCAAACAGCTCCTCGGGATCGAGGTGCGCGACCGCGCCCTCGGATCGGTCGGCGGCGTCGCCGCGTTCGTCCGGAACGCCCCGCTGCTGCCGGTGATGACGCTCTACTCTGTGGGACTCTCCATCGCCATCGCGATCGCGATGCGGGGGATCGCTCCGGGCGCGAACCTGCCCGGCCTCGGCATCGCCGCTAACGCGGTCGCGATCGTGAGCGTCGGGCTCGTGGTCGCCGCCGGGGTTGGGTTGGCCGGGGCGGTCGGGGTCGCCGCGATGGCGGCGACGGCCGAGCGCCAGCGGGTCGGGGACCTCTGGGCCGGAACCTGGGTCGTCCGCCGGCTCACGGCGCCGGCGGCTCCGGCCCCGGCGGCGGCAACGGCGGTCCGGTCCGGGTGAGCGGGATCGAGATCGACGACACGTTCGCCTCCCGTCCCTCGCGGTTCGTGAGACGCTCGGTCTCGATCGAGATCGGCCCGACCTCGACCTGGCCCTCCAGGAAGCGGTGACGCACCACCTCGGCGACGTCCACCGCCTTGCCGATCGCGTTCCCCCGCGCCTTGACGATGACGGGGCCGGCGCCCGAGTTCAGCTGGGTCACGACCTGGAAGACGTAGGTCATCGTCGGCTTCAGGCCGATGAAGACGACCGGCCCGCGCGCGTCCTCGTCCATGGGTCGGCCGCACTTTCTCGAGCTACATGGCCTTTGTCGATGGCGCGGGGACGACCGGCGCCCGGCGCCGTCCCGCGCGTCGGGCCGGAGGGCGTCCGCACAAAGGTTATCGCTCGGACCCGGTAGGCGCGGCGCGCGGGTCGCGCAGGGGTGGCCCAGCTTGGTCAAAGGCGCCAGGTTGAGGTCCTGGTCTCGTAGGAGTTCGTGAGTTCAAATCTCACCCCCTGCATCCCCCGACGTACGCCGGCGGGGCGGCGGCCGAGCCGACCGTTCGGTGGCTCCGACTTAAGGCCCGGTCGCCCCTCCTCGTAGGACCGCGATGCCCAAGGGAGAGCTGACCTGCCGAGCCTGCGGCGCGGCGCTGGAGGCCGGCTCGAGCGCCTGCCCGGCGTGCGGGGCGCCCGTCACCTCCGACGGGCCCGCCGCCGACGGGAGGACGGCCACCGCCGGGGAGGCCGCGGCCGCGCGGTCGGCGAGCCGGACACCGGAGAACCCGTTCACGACCGAGCTGAACCGGCGCCTCGGGCGGCTCTCCCAGTGGTCGGAGGCCGCAGAGCCGCTCGGCGTCGCCATACCGCGGTTGCCCGTCTGGGCGGAGGAAGCGGCCGCCCACTCCCGGACGCCGGAGGCCTGGGCCGAGGTCGTTCGCGGGATCGAGCGCCTCGCCCAGCGGCGGATCTCCGAGGCGTTCAATCGCTGGGAGGAGCGCACGAGCGCGAGGATCGGACGCCTCGAGGCGTACTCCGTCGACAGCCGGCTCGAGCGGAGCCAGGTCGAGGACGCGGTCCACGCCGCGAAGTCCGGCGATGTCGCGCAGGCGCTCGCGACGTTCCAGCAGGTCGACCGGGTCGTCGCCCTCAAGGAGCGGCACCTCGACCAGGCCCGAGGCGAGCTGGAACGCCTCCTCGCCTTCCTGAGGGACCTCGAGGCGCTCGGCCTGGTGGACCCAGGCGAGCCGGCGGACGTCGCCGGGGAGCTCGAGCGCGAACTGCGGACGGGCCATCTGGTCTCCCTCAAACAGCGGCTGCGCCTCCTCCGCTCACGGGCCGTGGGTCGGATCTCCGAGTCGTTCGCAGAGTACGTGGGCCGGATCGGCGACCAGCTCGCGGTCGACCGCTCGACGGGCGTTCGGAGCGACGCGGACGTCCGTGAGCTCGCGGTCGCGGCCCGGGCGGTCGTCCAGGGCCATCCCGAGGACGGGGCCCGGCGGCTTCGCGCGCTCAAGGAGGCCCGCGGCCTGACGACGGAGGCGCTCTCCTCGAGGCCGGGACCGACCCGCGCCCTGCGCCCGTCCTAGAGGACCCGTTCGAAGAACCGGACGTCCTCGCCCCACTCGTGGCGGTGGAGGAGACCGCTCTCGGCGAAGCCGAGCTTTCGGAGCAGGAGTCCGGCGGCCTGGAAGCGGGCGAGCGGGTCCGCCCAGACCGCCGCGGCGTTGGACCGCCGGGCCCAGTCGACGGCGGCGTTCACGAGGGCGGTCCCGACCGCCTGGCGGCGGCGATCCGGTTCCACGGCGAGCTGGACGAGCCGGCAGGTGCCCCGGCGGAACTCACAACCGACGACCCCGACCAGGTGACCTCCCCGCCGAGCCGCGAAGTACGTCACCCCTTCCATCCAGCTCGGGAACTCGAGCGGGGTCGGCTGCCAGGCCTTCACCAGTTCCGCCGGGAGACCGGCCTCCGATTCCCAGACACGCTTGTAGAGGGTACAGATCGCCGGGATGTCCTGGTGCGTCACCCGCTCGACCGAGAGCTCCGGCGCGGCCGGTTTCTCTGCCGGCTTCTCGGGAGCCTTCTCGGGGGACCTTTCGGCCGGTTTGTCAGTCGCCTTCTCCGACGACCGCTCCGCCGGTTTCTCCGGCGCCTTCTCGGCCGATCGCTCCGACGCCTTCTCGGACGGCTTCTCTAGCACCGGCGGTGCACGCTCGGCCCGTCGGTCCGACCCTTGCTCCGTTGCCACGCTGGGGCCCCCGATGAGCGAGCAACCGGTAACACGCTCGCTCGCACTTGAGCCTTGCTGAAAGTCGCCGACGCCCGCCGGCCCGTGGCGCGGCCGGTCACGGTGTGTGGCGCGACGGGGTCCGCGGGAACGGCGTTGTCTCGCGGATGTGCTCGCGCCGGAGGATCCAGCGGAGCATCCTCTCGATCCCCAGGCCGAAGCCGGCGTGCTGGACGCTGCCGTGCCGGCGGAGGTCAAGGTACCACTCGTACTCGGCGACGTTCGCCCCGGTCTCCTGCAGCCGCTCGGTCAGCCGGGCGAGGTCGGTCTCGCGGCAGGAGCCGCCGATCATCTCGCCGTAGCCCTCGGGGGCCAGGAGGTCCGCCGCCTCGACCGTGCGGCTGTCGTCCGCCGAGCGGAGCATGTAGAACGCCTTCAGTTCCTTGGGGAACCGCGTGACGAACAGCGGCACGCGCTCCTCGACGGTCAAGGCCCGCTCCTCCGCGGTCCCGAGGTCGCTCCCCCAGCGGACGGAGAACCCCTGCGAGGCGAGCCGGTCGATCGCCTCCGCGTAGGTGATCCGCGGGAACGGTGCGGCAAGACGGGCGAGCTCCTCGGGGGGACGCCCCAGCGCGCGCAGCTCGGCCGGCCGTCGCTCGGCGAGGGCGTGGGCGACGGCGACCACCATGCGCTCCTCGAAGTCGAGCAGGCCCGTCAGGTCGCACCAGGCCAGCTCGACCTCGAGGTGGAGGTACTCGGTCAGATGGCGCGGGGTCCGCGACTTCTCCGCGCGGAACGACGGGGTGAGCCCGTAGACCCTTTCGTTCGGGAACAGGAGCGCCTCGAGGTAGAGCTGCGCGGTCTGGGAGAGGTAACCCGGTCGCCCGAAGTAGTCGATCTGGAACGCCTCGGCTCCGCCCTCGGCGGCGTTGCCGGAGAGGATCGGGGGGGTCATCTCGAGGACCTCCTCACGGTCGAGGAACTCGCGGAGGGCACGCAGGAGCTCGGCCTTCACCCGGAACGTCGCGACATGCTCCTGGGACCGGACGACGAGATGACGGTGGTCGAGGCGGAACTCCTCGGTCTGGTCCGTGAAGATCGGGAACGGCTCGCCCGCGTGGACGACCCGGACCGTCGTGGCCCGGACCTCCCGCCCGCCGGGGGCCCGTCGGTCCTCGGCCACCGTCCCCTCGACCTCGATGGCCCCCTCCACCTGGACGTGCTCGGCGGCGTCGAACGCCGCGTCCCCCAGGCCGTCGCGGCGGCCCGTCACCTGGACCACGCCGGACCGGTCGCGCAGCAGGACGAACAGGATGCCCCCGGACGACCGGGTCCGCAGGACCCAGCCCCTCAGCCGGACCCCGTGCCCGAGCGCGTCCGGTAGGAAGACCTGGGCGACCGACCCGAACCCGTCGACGCTCACTGGTACTCCCGCCACTTATGTCCGCACTTCGTGCACTCGAAGATCCGCGTCTCGGGCTCGTCGGCGCCGCGGGTCTGCCGCAGCACCCAGTACGCCCACCCGTTCCCGCACTTCGGGCAGGTCTCCTCCGCCTTCGGGAGGGTGACGGTCTTCGATTCGACGACGCCCACATGGCGTGCTTCCGGGGTCGAACGTCCGACCTCCACCCCACGACCGAGCGGCAGCGTGTGCCCGCATCCGGGGCAGCGCCAGACGTGGGCGGCGCGGTCCGGGCGCATCAGGCGCTTGCACTTCGGGCAGAACATCGGTCCGGATTCCAGCGGGAAGGCCCTCTTTACGCTTCGTCGAGGACGGCTCAACCGGTCAGTTGCTCGGGAGGGCCCGAGCTCGACGGGGCCGCGTCCGGCGGCGCGACGCTGAGCGGAAGTGGCGAGGCGGCGGCGCCGGGCGCGAGCAGCTGGCGGACGTGCTCCCAACGACGGGCGAGGTCGGCCTGCGTCCCGATGTCGTGCCGGACGTAGACGTCGCCCCGGACGTGACGGAGCGCGCTCTCGACCCGGGCCGCGGCCTCGTGGATTGCGCTCGCCTCTCCGACCAGGGCGACCCCCCGGCTCGTGCCGAGGCGCACCGCGGCGGGCCCGGCGGCGTCGACGCTCCCGTAGACGACGTGAACTCCCTCGGCCTCGATCTTCCCCTCGTCCAGCTCGACGAGCCCGCCGGCGACGGGATGGCTCCCGTACCCCGGCGGCACGAGGTACCGCACGACGGTCGATCGGCGACGGAAGCGGACGAGGTTCGGGTCGACGCGACCCGAGGCGACGCCGAGGAGGAGGTCGGAGAAGTTGCCCTCCTCGTAGAGGGTCAGGACGTTGATCCCCTCCGGGTCGCCGAACCGAACGTTGAACTCGAGGAGGCGGGGTCCCTGGGCGGTCAGCATGAACCCCCCGTAGAGGATCCCGCGGTACGGGAGCCCCTCCGCTCGCAACGCGGCGACGGTCGACTCGAGGATGTGGAACGCGTGGTCCCGGTCGGCCGGCCGCAGGAACGGCAGGAGATGGTCCCGCTGCGAGTACGACCCCATGCCTCCCGTGTTCGGCCCCTCGTCGCCCTCGAGGGCCCGCTTGAAGTCCTGGACGGCCGGCATCGGCCAGACGCCGTTATCGGTCACGAACGCCATCAGGCTGAACTCCTCGCCTTCGAGCTTCTCCTCGAGGAGCACCTTCCCGCCCTGGGCGACGAGGGTCTTCGCATACGCCGCCCCCTCCTTCGGCCCGGGGAAGTCGGCCCCCTGGACCCAGACGCCCTTTCCGGCGGTGAGCCCGCTCGGCTTGACGACGAACGGCCCTGGGAACGACGCCGCCTCGCGGTCGACCTCCTCAGCCGACCCGACAATCGCGAAGCGGGGCTGGGCACCGACCCCGTGACGGGCGAGCAGCTCTCGGCAGAACGCCTTGGACGATTCCAGACGGGCGGCCGACTGTCCGGGCCCGACGGTAGGGAGGCCGCGCTGACGAAGAGTGTCCGCGAGGCCGGTCGCGAGCGGCGCCTCGGGACCGATCACGGCGGCGTCGGCGCGCTCCCGCCCGGCGAACTCGGCGACCTTCTCGGCCTCCTCCGGACGGAGGCGGGCCGAGGCGCGGGCGAGCCGCTCCAGGCCGGGGTTGGCGTTGGGGCTCACGACGACGACCTCGGCGTGGGCACGCACGAGGGTCAGGGCGATCGCGTGCTCCCGGGCTCCGCCGCCGACGACGAGCCACCGCGTCACGTCCGGGGGCGCACCGACCGGAGGTTAAAGGCCCGGCGGAGCGCCGGGCCGGGCGCCCTCCCCGGGCCGCGCCGCCACCGTTAAGTGGGGTGCCCAAGTGGGGGCCGTTCCCGGAGCCGCCGATGGAGATTCGCGTCGTCGAGAAGGAGCACGATCTCGTGCGGGTCGAGCTGCCCAAGGGCGAGGAGACGCTCCTCGTCCCGCTGGTCGAGGCGCTCCAGCGCGAAGAGAAGGTCGTCGAGGCGCGCTACCTGTTCGGCCACCCGTTCCTCGACCGGCCCACGCTCCAGCTCCGGACCCGGGGCGAGAAGCCCCAGCAGGTCCTCAAGCGCGTGCTCAAGGACCTCACGGACCTGTACGACGACCTGCTCGCGGACTTCGAGAAGAAGGCGGACAAGGTCAAGGCCTGACGATGCCGCCCGTCCGATGCTGAAGGAGTGCGCCCAGCACGGCTACTTCCGGGCCGAGGGATGCCCGGTCTGCGGCCAAGGCGGGCGGTTCGTCCTGAACGACCGTGAGCTCGACCACCTCGGCCGGATCCTGACCGGCATCCTGCGGCACTTCCCGGACCGCTACGGCCTCGCTGTCGATGCCCACGGTTGGATCGAGCTCGGCGCGATCGCGCGGGCGATCGCCCAGCGCCACCCGGTCTATCGCTGGCTCCGGCCGCAGCACCTGGTCGCGATCGCAGAGACCGACGCGAAGGGCCGGTACGAGGTGCGCGACGAACGGATCCGGGCGACCTACGGCCATACCCTCGAGGTCGACCTCGACCTCCCGACCAAGGATATCCCCGAGCACCTCTACTACCCGGTGACCGCCGACGAGGCCGCGATCGTCCTCGAGGTCGGCCTCCGGCCGTCCGACCGGCGGAAGGTCCACCTTTCGAAGACCGCTCAGGACGCGGTCGCCGCGGGGAAGGTACGGACCCCGGAACCGATCGTCCTCGAGGTCGACGCGCGCCGGGCCCAGGATGAGGGGATCGTGATCATGCGGGCGGGGAAGACCGTCTATCTCGTCGACCGGATCCCTCCCGGGCTGTTGCGCCGGACCGAGACGCTCGCCGCGCCCACGGAGGGGTCGGCGGGCGGACCCGCCTAGGGCGGCATCGCGAGGAGAGTCCGCGGTTCCTGCGCTCCACGACGCACCCGGCCCCGGGGAGATTCCCCTAGCTACGGGGTCCCCTCATCACCACCCCTATTCCTATTCGCGACTCCAACGCTGTCGGGGGCCGGACCCGGACGGGGCGAGGCCGTCCCGCATCGAACATGAACGGGCGGGGAGCGTCGTAGGAGGCCCGGCGCGTAGCCGGCCGACGCTGCGCAGGATCTCGGGGAGGGCCGATTCAGGTCCCCGCCGCCGCCCGTGAGCCTGCCCTAGAGGAGCCTGCCCGCGCGGATGACCGGGGTCCCGTCGATCGCGATCTCGGAGCCGGCGAGCGATACCCAACTCATGAAGGTCGATCCGTTGGTCCCCTGGAGATGCTGGTTGCGTCCTAGCGCGAGGGAAACGCAGCCGCGCTCGACGCTCTCCAAGTTGGGAACATCCTTCGCGGCCGGGTTGAGCCCGAAGGTGAGGGCCCCGGTGCGGTCCTTGCCCGGAGTGCCGTTCTTGTACTGACGGGCGAACTCCTTCCCTCCTTCCTCGAACGAGTACGAGGTAAGCTTGCCGTCCGAGAATTCGAGCGTGCCCCCGGCGTCCCAATGCCACCAGATATTGGTTCGGCGGTTCGCGTGGATGCTCCCTTCAGCGGTCCTCGAGTCGAGGGCCACGTCGACCCGACCGGCAGGGACCTGCGCGAGCATGTCGCTCGGGCCGTACCTCTTGTCCCGGGGGTGGGGCGTCCCGTCATGCAACCGAGGAGCGGCCCCGGCCAAGCCGACCTCAAGGTCGGTCCCGTTGGCATGGGTGATCCGCACCTTCCTTCCGCGCGAGAGCGCCCGGCAGAGCCGGGCCGCGCTCCTCGCCGTCTCCACCGGGTCGGGGAGGCACGCGCGGAGGATCCGTTCCTCCCACTGCACGCGGTCCAAGCCCCACTGCCTCGCCCGCCCTTCCGTCGCGAAACCCACGGCCACCCGGGCGCCGCGGAGCCCCGACCTCCTAGCGGCGTCGTACCAGGGCGAGAACCACGCCAGGGCCTCGTCGAAGGTCCTTTCGGGGATCCTCGCGATGCGGTCGGTGTCGCCGGGGCCCCAGAAGTGCACGTACACATCCGTCGCGCTCAGGGCAGCCCACTCGGGGGCGCTCGCCCTCCCGAGGAGCTTGCTCTGCCCCCGGTCGATCGCGCGCCACCACGCCTCTTCGTCCTCCTGGATGTGGAGCGTCCTGCCGCCCACACGGCGGATCTCATCGACCATCGCCGTGGCCATGGGCATCGTGTGGTCCCACGATTCGATGACGGCGTTCTCGCCCGGCCGGACCTTGAGGTACTTGGTCACGATGTTGCGAGAAGCGTCCCGGTGCAGCCTCGAGGGAGATCCCGACATGACCCGGACCGAGGTCGACGACCGTACTTGTAAGCTGAGCGGGGTCTTGGCGCCCGGGGGCCTATCGGCCCTGCCCCCGACCCTCGCTGCGACGGTCAGGTTCGGAAAGGGCCGCCTCCGGCCCCGTCGAGGGGGTACTAGGGGTGGCCGCCGAAGCCCTCGGGATCATCATCGCCTCCACCCCCACCACGGCCCGCCACCAGCATGCTATCAAGGCTCGCGTCCGCGCGCTGCGCCACGGGCCTTCCCAGGGTCGAACCCCACGGGTCGCGGCGAGGCGAGGGCAGATCCCTCCTCGTGAGCCGGTGGCTCGAGCCGGTCGAGCGCGTGAGGGGTTCGTGCCTGGCCTTCGGAAGGGGGCGCCGCCCTAACCGAAGCCGTCGTCCCCGACGTTCGACTCGTACTGCGTCGCGACGTAGACGGTGATCGTGATGTGGCTCGCGGCCGGGTACGGGTTCGTCAGCACGAACGTGTAGTTGTCGGTGTACTCCGCGCTGAAGACGATCCGACCGCTCCCCTCGGAGGGCGTCGACCAGGACGGGGTCCCGGTGCCGTTGTGGACCAGGTCGTTCCACTGGGTCGAGTTGTACGCCGTGATCGACACGGTCGCTTCGTACGGGGTGACGCTCGTGAAGTTCCCGATGACGTAGTCGCCTCCGGTGACGTCGCCCGTAAGGAACGGGACGGAGCCGGGCGCGACCGTGTACGTCCCGGTCGTCGTGAGCGGGTCCGTGACGTTCGGCGGACCGGCGAGGACCGCGCCGCCGATCGCGTAGGCGAGGCCGGCGACGACGACGAGGACGATCATCGCACGGAGCCCGTTCGTGATCCGTATCCGCCGCCGTACGGCGACCGGGGCGCTCCCGAGCGCGCCCGCAGCGATCGGCCGGTCGGCCCCGCAAAGGCCGCAGGCCGTCGCGCCGGGAGCGACCGCCGTGCCGCAGTACCGGCAAGACCCCCACGCCGAGCTCGGGGCGGCCGTCTCCATGCGTTCTGCGGGAGCCCGGGCGGCCCCTTTTGGGGTTTCGTACGAACCGACCCGCCTGGAGCGGGACGGTCAGGCCTTCTTTTTCGGGACGGCGATGTTGACGAGGACGTTCTTGGTCCGGGTGTAGCGCGCGACGACGCCGATCCCCTGCTCCGCACCGACCCCGCTCTCCTTGAACCCCCCGAAAGGGGTCTGCGGGAAGGTGATCGGAGGCTCGTTGACGACGACCATGCCGGCGTCGAGCCGTCGAGCCACGTGGTGGGCTAGGGCCACGTCCCGCGTCCACACCGCAGCGAAGAGGCCGTAGGGGGTCGCGTTCGCGAGGTGGACCGCCTCGTCGACCTCCCGGAACGCGAACGTGGAGAGGACCGGCCCGAAGATCTCCTCCCGCGCGGCCCGGGACGTCGGCGGAAGGTCGGCGACGACCGTGGGCTGGACGAAGTTCCCGGCGGCGAGCTGGGGCGCGGACGGCTTGCTGCCGCCCGTGACGACCGTCCCACCGTCCTCCCGCGCGGCGCGGACGTAGTCCAGGACCCGACGCTCCTGCTCCCGGGAAACGAGGGGTCCCATCTCCGTGCCGTCCTCCGTCGCCGGGCCGAGGCGCAACGCTTCGGCGATCGCGCGGACGCGATCGAGGACCGTTTGTCGGACCGCTTCGTGGACGATCAGGCGCGAGCCGGCCCAGCACATCTGGCCGGCGTTGCCGAAGATCCCGAGCGCGATCCCCCGCGCAGCTCGTTCGAGGTCGGCGTCGGGGAGCACGACCACCGGGCTCTTCCCCCCGAGCTCCAGCGTCGTCGGGATCAGCCGTTCGGCGGCGAGGACGGCGATGCGCCGGCCGACCTCGCCGCTCCCGGTGAACGAGACGGCACGGCACCGGGGGTCCCTCACCATCGCCTCCCCGATCCGACCGCCGGGGCCAGCGACGACGTTGAGGATCCCATCGGGGATGCCGGCCGCCTTGGCGAGACGGGCGAACCGGATCGCCGTGAGCGGCGTAAGGCTCGCGGGCTTGAGCACCGCAGCGTTCCCCGCGGCGAGCGCGGGTACGACCGACCGCATCGCGAGCAGCAGCGGGTAGTTCCACGGGGCGATGTGCACCGTGACGCCGAGCGGCTCCCGCACGGTGTAGTTGAACCGGCTCCCCGGCACCGGAATCGTCTCGCCCTGCACCTTGTCGGCGAGGCCGCTCACGTACTCGATCGTCCGCACGACATACCCGACGTCGGCGCGGGCTTCGCGGAGCGTCTTGCCCATGTTGCGGCTCTCGAGCAGGGCAAACTCCTCCTGCTGTTGCTCGAGGAGCTGGCCGAGCCGGACGAGCGCCTTGGCCCGCCGAGCCCCGTCGCCTCCCGCCCAGTCGGTGCTGTCGAACGCCGCCTGGGCGACCTCCATCGCCCGGGCCGCATCGTCAGCGGTCCCCACGGCGACCCGCGCGAGGGGGCGGTTGTTGGACGGGTCGAGGAGCTCGTCGCTCTCGCCACCCGCGCCCAGCGCTTCCGTGCCTCCGATCACGAGGCCGAACAGCGAGTCCGACTCCGCCGTCATCACCTCGACCGAAACGACGCTTCAGATAGCCGTTCGGGTGTGGACAAGGCCACACCCCCGCCGGGTACGGTCGTACCGGTCGCGAGGCGAGGCTCGATTCGATGGTGCTCCTCGACGGTTCGCGATCTCCGACGTCCCGGATCGGCCCACACCGCGGAGCTCGCTCTCCCCTGGGAACCGTCTCGGAGCCACGGGATGGAGGAGGAACGGCCAGGATCCGCCTCCGGGCCGGTCCGGTCAGGCGATTAGTACGGATGTCGACCTCGTCGGGGCATGCGGACTAGGACAGGTCGAAGACCGAAGGTCATCGCCGACCTATCGATCTACCCGATAGGTGAAGGGACCAGCCTGGGAGATTACGTTCGGGGGGCTCTCGGGTCGATGCGCCGCGTCCGCGGGCTTCGGCTTGTCCCGGGTGCAATGTCGACGGTGCTCGAGGCGAACGACCTTGGGACCGTCCTCCGGGCGGTGACGAGGGCGCATGCGTCGCTGCGGAGGATGGGGGCGAAGCGGATCTCCGTCCACCTGAGGGTCGACCACCGACTGGACAAGCCGGAGACGATCGAATACAAGGTGCGCAGGGTCACGGACGCGCCCTAGAACGCGACCGTCAGCGAGGGCCGGGCCAGCGAACGTCCCGCGACGGCGTGAGATCCGCTGGCCCAGCGTCCCAGAAGGAGCATCGTCGCGCCGACCTGCCGGGCTCGGTGGGTCCACCCCCTCCCGGGTCACCCGCAGCCGGCGGCCCTCGTTCGCGAGCCCCGAACCGCGAGTGTGGCGAGGGCTGAAGCTCCCCGGGACCGCGCTCCGTTGGAGCCGGCCGCTAGGGGGCCCTGCGCTCCCCCAGCGCGTACGCCCGACCCTTCCACGTCACCGTCCCGCCGCGGACACCGCGGACGAGCGACGTCAGGACCGCCACCACGTAGAACCCAACAGCCACCGGGAACAGGAGGCCGTAGGCTGCCGGGGCCCCGACCGCCCGGGTGAAGACGGCGTGCTTGGCGAACAACGCCACCGCGAGGATCGCGCCAGCGACCGCGACGGGAAGGCTCCCCGTGGCGAGCCCGACCGGAAGAACCGCGAGAGGCGCCCAGAAGAACCCGACCAGCCCGGCCACGAACCCGGCCTGGCGCGCGGCGGAGAACTCCGGCCCGTGGACGGTCCGCAGGACGCCCTCGAACATCTCGTGCCGGTCGCGGTACATCCGCGTGGTGGCGAGCTCGGGCGCCCAAGCGAGACGGATCCGGCCTCCTGCGGCACGGACACGACGGGCGATCGCGACGTCCTCGATGACGCGCCCGCGGACCGCGGCGTGCCCGCCCAGGGCCTCGTAGTCCGTCCGACGGACGAGCCAGAACTGGCCGTTGGCCATCGCGGTCTTCGACCCGGACCGGTTCACGTGCGGGGCACGGAAGTACGCCAGCACCATCTGGACGTAGAACGGCATGACGACCCGTTCCCAGAAGCTGGCCATCTCGATACGCGGAGCGATGGTCGCGAGCATCGCCTGCTCCTGCTCGGCCCAGGCGAGGGCCGTTCTCACGGCCGCCGGGTGCAGGCGGACGTCCGCGTCCACGAACAGCAGCCACTCGCCGGACGTCGCCTGGGCACCGGTCCAGCACGCCCAGTTCTTGCCGACCCAGCCGTCCGGGAGCGGGGGCTCGTCGATCCGCCGGACGCCCGGGGCGCGGGCCGCGATCAGCTCCCGGGTCCGGTCCCGGGAGCCCCCCTCGACGACGACGATCTCGAGGATCGTCGCATCCTGACCGAGGAGGCTGTCGAGCGTCGCGGGGAGGTCGGCCTCCTCGTCGCGCGCGGCGACGATCACGCTCACGCTGGGTCCGGCGGTGGGGACCCGGGGGACTGGGGCCGGGTCGAGACGCGGCATCTCCCGGGCGAGCCAGAGCGCAAGGCCCTGGTAGAGCAAGACGACGACCGCCGCGACCTCCACGGCGAGCACGGTGAGCGCCGAGAGCATCGTCGCGCGTAGACGCGGGCTCATAAAGGCCCGCTCGCTGGAAGGCCGGTGGTCCCTGCGGTGACGACCGTGGAGCACCCCCGCATCCGGCCGGGACGGCTGGAGGACCGAGCGTACCAGGCGGCGATCGCCCACGCCGCAGTCGAACACAACACCCTGGTCGTCCTCCCGACCGGTCTCGGGAAGACGGCGATCGCACTGCGTGTCGCCGCCGAGTACCTCCTACGCGAGCCGACGCGGTCGATCCTGCTCCTCGCGCCAACCCGGCCGCTGGTCGTCCAGCACGCCCACGAGGTGGAACGCGCGGTGTTCTGCCCGACGCCGCTCGTCCTGACCGGCGCGATCGCGCCCGAGCGCCGCGCGGAGCTCCTGCGACCTCCGCAGGTCGTCGTCGCGACCCCCCAGGTCGTGGCCAACGACCTCGTCTCGGGCGAGCTCCCGCTCGCGACGTTCAGCCTGCTCGTCTTCGACGAGGCCCATCGTGCGGTCGGCGATTATCCGTACGCGGCGATCGCCCGGGCGAACCGGTCCGGACCGGGAGCCCGGGTCCTCGCGATGACGGCGTCGCCGGGAGGGAGCCTCCAGCGCATCCGCGAGGTCTGGACGAACCTCGGGATCGAAAGGTTCGAGTACCGTACCGAGCGTAGCCCGGACGTCGCCCCGTACCTGCACGGCGTCGGCGTTGAGACCGTGGTCGTGCCGGTCCCCCCGGAGGTTCGCCACCTCGCCATCCTCCTGCGGGCCGCCCTCGGGCGGGCCGCCCAGACGCTCTCCCGCCTCGGCCTCCTCGCCGAGGGGGAGGTCAACCGCCGGGCGGTCCTCGCTGTCGGGGAACAGCTCCACCGCAGGATCTCGGTCGAGCGGGCGGCCGGGGCGGGGTCGACCCCGAACCTCTGGCAGGCCGTCACCGCGCAGGCGGTCGTGATGAAGGGGCTGCACGCGCTCGACCTCATCGAGAGCCAGGGCGTCGATGCCTTGCGCGAGTTCTTCTCCCGCCAGAGCGCGACGACCGGCCGTCGCGTCACCCCGGCCCAGCGCGCATTCCTAGGCGACCCGGACGTCCAGGAGGTGCGGCGCCGGCTCACCGAGATCACGCTCGAACACCCGAAGATCGCCGTCGCCGTCACCCGCGTGCGGGAGGAGCTGCGGGGCCAGCCGACCGCGCGCGTAATCGTCTTCTCGCAGTACCGTGACACGGTCGACCGGCTGGTCGCCGAGCTGGGGGCCTTGCACGACCCGGGCGTTCGGGCGGCACGGTTCGTCGGTCAGGCGACCCATGGCGAGGACCCGGGGCTCTCGCAGAAGGACCAGGTCGCGATCCTCGACCGGTTCCGGCAGGGCGAGCTCAACTGCCTGGTCGCGACCTCGGTCGCCGAGGAGGGGCTCGACATCCCGGCGACCGACCTCGTCGTCTTCTACGAGCCGATCCCCGACGTGATCCGGACGATCCAGCGCCGGGGTCGTACCGGCCGGGCGCGGGCGGGCCATGCGGTGGTGCTTGTCGCCGAGGGGACCCGCGACGAGGCGCTGCACCGTGGGGCGTTCGCCCGCGAGCGACGGATGCACGCGATGCTGGAGAAGGTCGAGCAGGAGACCGCCGGGGGGGTCGCCCCCCCGGGCCCCACCGCCCGGAGCGTCCAGCGGCTCCTCTCGGAGTTCCGCTAGCGGCCCGTGCTGCCGAAGCCGCCCTTGCGCGTGCCGACGGGGACGACCCGGCCCTGGCGGAACGAGGTCGGGCCCTCCCGGACCAGGCGGACCTGGGCGATCCGGTCGCCCACCTCGATGCGATAGTCCCCGTCGAACAGGTAGGTGAGCGGCACGCGCACTTCGCCGGCGTAGTCGGCGTCGACCGTCCCCGGGGCGTTCACCATCAGCACGCCGCGGGAGGCGAGCCCGCTCCGGGGACGGACCTCAAGGAAGGTGCCGGCAGGGCAGCGCACCTTGAGGCCGGTCCGGACGAGCTCGACCTTGCCGCGGACGAGCACCGCGGGGGCGGCGGCCGCGAGGTCGAAGCAGGCCGAGCCGGCCGTCGCCCGGTACGGAAGGCGCGCCTCGGGGGTCTCGGGGAGCAGCTCGACCTTCACGGCCTTCGGACGCGCGACCACGTGGCCCCTTGGCACCCGCGTTCTTAGGCGTCTCGGGGAGCCGGCCGGGTCGGCTCGGGACCGTGTCCGTCGAGGACCGCCCCCTGCGACGCGAGCCAGCGACCGACCAAATGGCCCTCCGCGCGGCGGAGGAGCTTGCCCAGGCCCGGCGGACTCCTCCCGGTCGAGCGCGCAAGCCGGGTCAGGGTCACTCGCCGAGGGATCGCGTAATAGCCGAGCGCCCACGCCCGCGCGAGCAGGCGCGCCTGCAGCGGGGTCAGGACGCCTTCCTCCCGGTCGGCGACGACCGGCCGCGCGCTCGCCCGGACGAGCCGGTACGGGAACCCCTCGCGGTCGAGCCGATGGAGGACCCGGCGTACGGCCTTCTCCTCGCCGTGGAACGACGCGATCGTCTCGTCCTCGGAGAGGCGGAACGGCGCGACCGGCGTGATGCCCCCGCCCGCGAGCGCGAGCCACTCCCGCAGTCGTTCCGGGTTGCGCTGCCTCGCCAGGACGATGTAGTCGCGGCTCTTCGGACGGACGTCCACGACCTCGAACCGGGAGAGGCCGTAGAGGGCCCGTATCCTCCGGGAGTCGCGGACGATCTCGGCAGCGGGGCGCAGCGGTCCCTTGTGCCGCACGCGCAGGAGCTCGAGCCGCGAGCCGGCGTCCAGGCGGAGGGTCTCGAGCAGCTCGACCTCGTCGTACTTCTCGAAGAGGCGAGCGGGGACCAGCCCGACCCGCACGAGATCGTCGGTCCGGAACCGCAGGGTCACCGCCTGCATCGCCGCGGGGAGACGAGGTTCCGTTATGAACCCTCGGCGGCACCCTCCCCGGCGCGAGTTAAGAGCCAGCACGGCTCCGACGAGCCCGTGGCGTTCCGGTCCCTCGGCGACTTCCTCGCCCTGCTCGAGGAACGCGGCGACCTCGTCCGGGTCCGCACCCCGCTCTCCCGCGACCTCGAGATCGCCGAACTGACGCAGCGCGTCCACCGCGCCGACGGCCCGGCGCTCCTGTTCGAGAACGTCGTCGGCTCGACGATGCCGGTGGCGACGAACGTCCTCGGCTCGAGCCGGAGGGTCGCCCTCGCCCTCGGAGCCCGCGACCTGGACGAGGTCGCCGGGAGGGTCGCTCACCTGACCCGTCTGCGGCCCCCGGCCGGCATCGCCGGGGCGCTCCGCGACCTCGAAGGGACGATCGAGACGCTCTCGAGCGTGCGGGCGCTCGCCCCGAAGCGCGTGCGCTCGGCCCCGTGCCAGGAGGTCGAGGAGAGCGCGGTCGACCTCGACCGGCTGCCGATCCTCAAGTGCTGGCCCAAGGACGGTGGCCGGACCGTGACGTTCCCCGTCGTCATCACGAGCGACCCCGAGACGGGCGTCGCGCACGCCGGGATCTACCGTCTCCAGCAGTACGGCCCGGCGACGCTCGGGATGCACTTCCAGGTGCACCGCGTCGGCGCCAACAACTTCCGCAAATGGGCCGCCCGCGGCGAGAGGATGCCGGTCGCGGCCGTAATCGGGGCCGAGCCGGCGACCGTCTTCAGCGGCCTCGCTCCGGTCCCCGAGGGGATCTCGAACTTCGCGTTCGCGGGCCTGCTCCGCTCGGAACCGGTGGAGCTGGTGCCGGCACGGAGCGTCGACCTCGAGGTCCCGGCATCGGCCGAGATCGTGCTCGAGGGGTACGTCGACCCGGACGAGCGGAAGGTCGAGGGGCCGTTCGGGGACCACACGGGCTACTACTCCGCTCCCGAACCGTTCCCGGTCTTCCACGTGACCCGACTGACCCGACGGGAGCGGCCGGTCTACCTCGGGACGGTCACCGGTAAGCCGTCGACCGAGGACGCGGTCCTCGGCAAGGCGGTCGAGCGGATCTTCCTGCCGGTGATCCGGCTCGTGCTCCCGGAGGTCGTCGACATGAACCTCCCGGTCGAGGGGCTGTTCATCAACGTCGCCGTCGTCTCGATCCGCAAGGCCTACCCCGGCCACCCGCGCAAGGTGATGCACGCGCTCTGGGGGCTCGGGCAGATGATGTTCGTGCGGTACATCGTGGTCGTCGACGACGACGTGAACGTCCACGACCTCTCGGAGGTCCTCTACCGCGTCGGCCTCCAGGCCGATCCGGCCCGGGACCTCGAGGTCGTCGAGGGACCGGTGGACCAGCTGTCGATCTCCAACCCCCTACCGAACTACGGAGGGAAGGTCGGGATCGACGCGACGCGCAAGCGGGCCGAGGACGGCTTCCCTCGCGCTTGGCCGGAAGAGGCTCGCTCGGACCCGGCGGCCGTCGCCGCGGCCGAGAAAGCCCTCCGGGCCGAGCCGGCGCTCGAACGGCTCACGAAGCGCCCAAGCCCGTGAGCTCCCCCTCGGCAGGCGGCCGTCGCCTCGGCGACCTCGGAAGGTTCCTCGAGATCCAGACGCTCGGGCTGAACGTCCCGTTCGCCCTCGGGTTCGTCTTCGTCGCCGCGGGGGGGCTCCCCCGGCTCGTGCCGTTCGTCCTCATCGTGGTCGCGTTCGTCGCGGCGCGGAACGCGGGCCACGCGTTCAACCGCTGGACCGACCGCGCGTTCGACGCCGCGAACCCGAGGACGGCCGATCGTGCCCTCCCGCAGGGACGCCTGTCGCCGCGGTTCGCCCTCGTCACGACGGCCGCGAGCGCGCTCGTTGTCCTGGTCGCCGCCGGGTTCCTGAACCCGCTGGCTCTCGCGCTCGCTCCGGTCGCGCTCGCGCTCGTGCTCGGGTATAGCTACACGAAGCGGGTCTCCTCGCTCTCGACCGTCTTCCTCGGGCTGGTCCAGGCGATCACGCCCGCGGCCGCGTTCGTCGCCCTGGACGACGCGCTTCCGGTTGCGGCCCTCCTGGCGGTCGGGGGCATCCTCGCGTGGGGAACGGCGTTCGAAACGATCCACAGCCTCGGGGACCTCGACAGCGACCGCCAGCTGGGGCTCCGGTCGCTGCCGGCGCGCCTGGGGGCGACACGATCGGTACAGCTCGTCGCCGTGCTGCATGGGATCGCGCTCGCCCTGTTGGGGGCGTTCGGGATCGTCGAGCGGCTGCGCCTGCCGTACTACGTGGCGCTGCTCGCGATCGCCGCCGGCGTCGCATGGACGGACCGGCGGCTCGCCGCGGACCCGACGGAGGTGCGGCCGTCGTTCCAGCGGCACTTCCTCTACGCGGGAGCGTTCCTCGTGGGGGTCGCGGTCGCCGTGTTCGTCCCCTGGCCCTGACCGAGCGCCCGCGCGACAGCGACCTAAAGAGCCGCGCGTCGTCATCGGGCGATGAGGGCCATGCCCCAGGTCGCGTGCGGCTCCTCCGTCCGAGATCGTCGGAACCGTTGCGCCGCATCGGCGGCGGTCGGTGGGGGACGCACCCTGGCGAGCATCGGCGCCGACGACGGCCTACGGCGATGAGGACCGTCGAGCGGCTCGAAGGGCTCGCCCTCGGCGGGGGGGCCACCGTCGGGCCGGTCCGGTTCCGGATTCCGGCGGTCCTGGAAGCGCGAGCGCCCGGCGAGGTCGGAGAAGGTCCGTTCGTCTCGGCAGGGCCCTCGGCGGCAGGCGCGCGGAGGATCGTGGTGGGCGACCGGACCGGAAGGTTCGAGGTCGAGCTCCCGGTCCTCGCTCCCGAGATCACCCCGACGGGGTCTGGGGTCTTCGCGGTCGGGACGGGAACGGTCCTCCTGCACGCC
>DASPQN010000060.1:0-2125 GCA_035624925.1 Thermoplasmata archaeon | reverse complement strand
CGACGCGTGGCGAGGACCGGGTCCCGGACGGCCCGGAGCCGGGCGCGCAGGGCCTCCGCCGGCTTCGCGCTCACGGGCGCGCCCGACGTCGCTGGGCCCGCGAGCGGCCCGGGAAGTTCAGATGCATCCGGGACGCCATCGGGTGGGCGGAGACGCGGCGGTACTTCGCGCTGCGCTTATCGGCGTAGCTTCGTTCGACCGGGCCGGAGATCTCGAAGTAGATCAGCTGGCCCACCGGCATCCCCGCGTAGACCCGGACGGGCAGCTTGACGCTCATCTCGAGCGTCCAGTAGTTGCAGAACCCCTCGTCGCCCTTGCCCGCGGTCGAGTGGATGTCGATGCCGAGGCGGCCGACGCTCGACTTCCCCTCCAGGAACGGCACGAAGCCGTGGGTCTCAGTGTACTCCTCCGTCACGCCGAGGTAGAGCTGACCCGGGATGAGGACGAACCCCTCGGGAGGGATCCGGAACTCGCGCACGGAATTCGGGCGGCGGGCGTCGAGCGCGGGGGAGCGGTAGACCGCGAGGTACGGGCCGAGATGCACGTCGTAGGAGTTCGTGCCGAGGCACTCCTTGCGGAACGGCCGGATGACGATGTCCCGGTCGCGCAGCGCCTCGCGGATCCTCGCGTCGGAAAGGATCATCCAGAACGGCGGCGCACGCGGCGGAGCCTATTTAACGGGGGGCGCGGGCCGGTCCGGCTCCTCGAGGACGATCGCTGCGTAGCCCACGACCTCGCTCATCGGCTCGACCTCGCCCGAGTGACCCCAGCGCAGCAGCCTCGGTACCAGGCCGCGGGAGGCCACGGCGCTCAGGAGCACCGTCGTCGGGGCGATCCCGCACATCGAGATCCTCTTGCGCTCGACGACCTCGTACAGCCGACGGGGGTCGCTCGCCAGGATCGCCTCGATCGCGAGATGGTCGAGCGTCCTCGCCTCCTCGACCGGGACGTAGTGGGAGAAGTCGGTCGAGGCGAGGAGCAGGACGTCCTTTCCCGCGGTCGCCTCACGGACGACCCCGGCGACCTCCTCCAGGAAGCGGAGCGAGCCGAACCGCACCTGGACCGGGACGAACGACGGCCTCGGCAGGACGTACTCCAGGAACGGGAGCTGCACCTCGATCGAGTGCTCTTGCGCCTGGGCGGCCTCGTCGACGTGCACCGGCCCGGCGGTGAGCGCCCGGGCGAGGTCGAGGTCGACGGGGGTCGGACCGAGCGGCGTCAGCCACGGACGCATCGAGACGACGGCGCCACGTCCGGCGCCCTGGTGGTCGACGCCGAGGATCACGACCGAGCCGGGCGGCCGGTCCGCTGCGATACGGGCGTAGACGTGGGCCGCGATCGCGCCGGAGTAGGGGTACCCGGCGTGGGGGACGACGGCGGCGACGACGCGTCGCCCCGTCGATCGGCGCCGGGTCGGCAGGGCCCCCGGGCCACGCGCGTCGGTGAAGCAGGCTTCGAGCTGGTGGGCGAGCTGGCGGCCATCGGCCGCGTAGAACTGTCCCGCGACGGCCGGAGGACGGACGTCGGCGGCCATCGCCGCTCAGCCCGCGGAGAGCTCGCGCAGGAGCTCGCGGGCGTCGTCGTCGCGGAGGCGGTTGCGGCCCGGGCCGAGGAACGGGTTCTCCTCCGTGTAGCGCGGGATGACGTGGAGGTGCACGTGAAAGACGACCTGGCCGGCCTTCGCCCCAGCGTTCAGGGAGACGTGGTAGTCGGAGGTGAGCCGCTCGACCCTCCGGCAGATCTCGTCCAGCGTCCGGACGAGGGCGATCTGGTCGTCGAACGGGAGCTCGGTGATCCGAGCGCCGTGGCGCTTCGGGATGACGAGCAGGTGCCCGCGGGTGTACGGGAATAGGTCGAGGAAGGCGACGGTCGACGCGTCCTCGTAGACGATGTGCGCGGAGGCGCGGTGCGCGGCGATGTCACAGAAGATGCACGCTGCGCTGGAGCCGGGACCGCCGCCCATCCCGGCCGGGCCAGCAGGTCGCGGGACAAAACGGTTGGTAGGCGGCCCATCGGTGGGGCTGATTAGGAGCAGGCGTCATCGTCGGACCGGATGAACCTGAGGCCCGCCCTCGCGATCGCGGCGGCGCTCGTCCTGGTCGTGGTCCCCGCGCCGGTCGTCGCG
>DASPQN010000059.1:0-7573 GCA_035624925.1 Thermoplasmata archaeon | reverse complement strand
GACGATGAGAAAGGTCACGGCGAATGTGTACATGACCCTGGACGGTCGCGGCGAATTCCCGAAGTACCCGGGGTCGGACCGGACGACCCGGACCGCCAACGCCCTGTTCCGCCACATGTGGATCGCCCGGTACGGCGACGTGACCACGGTGGTCATGGGCCGGCGTTCGTTCCTCGGCCATCGGAGGGTCTGGTCGTCGAAGGCCCGAAAGCCCAGGGATCCGAAGTTCCTCCACGACTACTCGCACTATCTGGACACCGTCGACAAGGTGTGTCTCTCCCGTCGGCTCAAGGCACCGGGGTGGGAGAACTCCCGCATCCTGCAGGGTGACCTCTCCAAGATCGTAGCGAAACTGCGGCGAGAAGGCCGCGGGAACATCATGATCGAAGGTGGCCCGGGGCTTGTCCGTGAGGTCCTCCGTCGCCGGCTCGCCGACGACTACTGGTTCTTCGTCATGCCGGTGGTCTATGGGAAGGGCCCTCGGTACTGGGGTTCGATGACGGAGCAGAACACCCTCAAGCTCCTCGGCGTCAAGCACGGGGAGGACGGGGAGATCATGCTGCACTACGGGGCCGTCCGCTCGTCGCGTTTCGCGTAGGTTGCGTCGCACTCCGTGGTCGACCCGAGCCCCACCGTCGCGGCAGACCTTTGCCGCGGCGCGGGGAAGGCTCGGCCTCGTTCGCGGGAGCACGTCGGGCTCCGCGAGCGTCACGACACCGGTCCCGGAACCCCGTGCCGGGAACGGTGAAGCAACAGCGGCCGAGCTAGCGTCAGCCGTGCTCAACGTACGGGGTGATCTCGAGGGGGATCCCCGCCTTCTCGAAGAGGACCCCCACCGGACAGGTCTTCACCGTCAACCGGAGCGCCGTGGCGACCTCCTCGGCCGATGCCTTGGTCCGCAGCCGGAACGTCCCCCGGACCCGGGTGATCGTGGGCGCGCCTTCCGGGCGCTCGGCCTCCAGGCCGACCGTCATCCCTTCGAAGGCGAGCCGACGTCGCCTCGCGACCAGCGTGAAGATCGTGCTGATGCATCCGGCCAAGGAGAGCACCGCGAGCTCGAGGGCCGTCGTGCCGCTGCTCTCGCCGCCCTCCTCCCGCGGCAGGTCGACGGCGAGCTGGTGGGTCCTTCCGTCGTCCAATACCGTCCGGAACCCGCCGGCCCACGTCGCGATCGCCCGCATCGAGCCGGCAGGGGTACGCCAGGGTATTCAACGGGCGGTGAACGCCGATTGACCTCAGCGCCGGGACGTCTTTACTCACGCCCCGGCCGGGCCCCCCGAGCAGGGTCGCCGGGGGCCACCGGCGGTGCGGCTGCGGGCGCCTCGGGCCCCCGGGCGATCGTGCGATGGGCGTCGAGGTACGCCGCGAGCAGGAGGAAGTAGGAGACGAACAGGTAGGAGGCCAGCGAATCGACCGGCCCGACGAACGTCGGGAGTGTCAGGGTCCGGTGGGAGGCGAGTCCGAGGATGGTGGGCAGGTTGGTCCCCATCGCGGCGCCGACGAACCCCGCCACCCCGAGCGACCAGAGCAACGACGCGAGCAGCAACGCCTTGCTCGGGCGGGGAACGAGGTGGAAGACGAGCAGGGCGTAGGTGACGAACGTCCCGAGGACGAGCGAGCCGATGGCGGCCCCGAACAGTCCCCGGGCCCAGAGCGGCGTGCCCAGGGACGGGACCGCCAACAGCACCGCGACGAGTACGCCCCCGACCAACGCCCCGAGCAGGCTGAGGGCGAAGACGAGGTGGGCCTGACGGACCCGGGCGCGGTGGAGCTCGTTCCACTCGTGGCGTCCGACCCAGACGAACAGGAGGCCGGCGACGGTCATCACCACGGGAAGGAGGAACAGGAGACTCACCCCCGGGCGGTAGGCCCCGCGGGAGACGAACGAGTAGAGCTCGCCGCCGCCCTCGATCGCAAAACCCAGGGAGAGGATCGTGAGGCTCACCCGGGTGTTCGTCGTCATCGGCCGGGGCGTTTCCTAGCGTGGACGTCCCTCATACCTCTAGCTCTCGACCCGAAAGCTCGGTACGGGCGCGGGAGGCCGGCCGCCTCAGACGGGGGTCGCGAACGCCGGAACATAGTCGGGCGGAGGCCGGCCGACGATCGGGATCGCGTGACCGCACCGCTCGCACCGGTTCTGCTCGTCGAGGTTCCACGAGCGGATCGTGAACCCGAACCGCTCGACCGCGATGGCGCCGCACGCCGGACAGTAGGTGTGCTCGAGCGGATGGCCCCAGACGTTGCCGAGGTAGACGTACTCGAGCCCTTCGGCCTTCGCCACGGCGTGCAGCTTCTCGAGGGTCGGGACCGGGGTCTCCGGGAGGTCCAACATGTGGTAGTCCGGATGGAAACGGAGGAGATGGAACGGGGTCTGGGGCCCGAGCCGATCGGCGACGTAGCGGGCCAGCTTGCGGGTCGCCTCCACCGACTCGCCGACCTGGGGGACGATCAGGTCGGTGATCTCGACGTGCACCCCCCGTTCCTTCAATGCGACCGACGTCTCGAAGATCGGCTCCGGTCCCTTCGCGCTGATGTACTTGCGCAGGAAGCCGGGCTCGCCGCTGCCCTTGAAGTCGATGCTGACCGCGTCCAGATGCGGTCCGAGGAGGTCGACCGCCTCGGGGGTCATGTAGCCGTTCGTCACGAAGTTCGCGAAGAGGCCGCGGCGACGCGCTTCGCGCATGATGTCGACGGCGTACTCGGCGAAGATCGTCGGCTCGTTGTAGGTGAACGTCATCCCGGCGCAGCCGAGGCGCTCGGCCTGCCGGACCGCCGCGGCCGGGGAGAGGTCCCGGCCGACGATCTCCCGCTCCTGGGAGATCTCGGCGTTCTGGCAGTACTGGCAGCGCCAGTTGCAGCCGACCGTCCCGATCGAGTAGACGCGGGTCCCGGGCCGGAAGTGGGAGAGCGGCTTCTTCTCCACCGGGTCGACCTGGACCGCCGACGCGACCCCATAGCTGAGGAGGACGAGACGGCCGTCCACGTTCTTGCGGACGAAGCAGAACCCGTGCGAGCCGCCGGGGATCGTGCAGTAGCGGGCGCAGGCGGTGCAGCGCACCTTGCCGCCGTCGAGCGGCTCGTACAGCGTCGCGACGTGCGGCGTGCGCCCCCCTGGAGCCATCGTCCCCCCGCGGTACACGTACCGGGCGCCGCGGCTTAACCGTCTCGAGCGCGGCCGCCGCAGCCGAAGGTTCATCTCTCCGCAACGCCCCAGTCTCCACGATGACCCCTCCGGCCGAGCCTTCCGAGGCCGAGGCGCTGCGCATCGAGGCGAACGTCGCGGCGTCGCTCGCCCCGTCGGCGAGCCTGCTCTCCCGGCTCGCGCGCGCACGGGCGCGCCTGGTCGAGGCGGTGAACGCCGCCGCGAAGCGTCGGGGGAGCCCGATGGTCCGCGCGGTCGTGGCCGGGAGCGCCGCGCGGGAGACGTTCCTTTCGGACCGCCTCGACATCGACCTCTTCCTCCTGTTCCCGTCGGACCTTTCGGACGAGCGTCTCCGCGAAGAGGGCCTCGCGCTCGGACGGGAGGTCCTGACGGACCCGACGATGCGCTACGCGGAGCACCCGTACCTCCGGGGCATCTTCGACGGGTTCACCGTCGACGCCGTCCCGGGGTTCGCGGTCAGCGACCCGTCGCGGCCGCGTTCGCCCGTCGACCGGACCCCGTTCCACCAGGAGTACCTCGCGAGCCGGGAGACCCCCCTCCTCGCGAGCGAGGTCCGGTTGGCGAAACAGTTCCTGCGGACGCTCGGCGTCTACGGCTCCGAGGCGAGGACCGAGGGGTTCTCGGGGTACCTGCTCGAGCTCCTCGTCCTCCAGTTCGGGTCGCTCCGGGGGTTCCTCCGGGCCGCCCGGACCTGGACGGTCCCCGTACGGCTCGTCCCGCCGGAGCGTGAGCCGCCCGGCCTCCCCGACCACGTCGCCCTCGTCCTGCCGGACCCGGTCGACCCTCACCGCAACGTCGCGAGCGCCCTTTCACGGCAGAACCTCGGGGTGGTCATCGTCTCGGCGAGGGCCTACCTCGAGCACCCGGACGCCGCCTGGTTCCAGCCCCGCCCCGTCGCGGACCTCTCGAGCGAGGAGGTCGCACGGAAGGTCCACGCGCGGGGGAGCCACGTCACGGTCGTGCGGCTCCGGCGGCCGGATCTGGTCGACGACACGCTCTACCCCCAGCTTCGCAAGGCGGAACGGGCGGTCGCCGAGGAGCTCGCGCGCGCCGGCTTCGTGGTGATCGGGAGCTCGAGCGCGGCCGACGCGCACGCCCTCGTCCTGACCGTGGAGGTCGCCTATCGGGCCCGGCCGGCGGTCAAGGTCCGGGGAGGGCCGCCCGCGGGGCTGGACCGGGCGGGCGACTTCCTGGCGACCTGGCCGTCCGACCTTCCCGAGGTCCTCCAGGGCCCGTTCGTCCGCGCGGACGGTCGGCTCGCGGTCGAGACCCGCGAGGGCGAACGGGAGGTCGAGCCGTTCCTGGAGGCCGTCCTGCCCCGGCTCTCGCTGGGGAGGAACCTCTCCGCGACCGACGGGGTCACCGTGACGCGGCTCGACGACGCGGAGCCGTCCCCGGCCCTCGCCGAGGCGTTGCGCTCGCTGCTCGCCAAATCCCTGCCGTGGCCGGGGGCCCCGGCCGCCAAGCCTAGACGACGTTGACCAGGAGGAACCAGACGGCGAGGAACCCGAAGAACTCGAGCGCGACGATGCCGGCCCAATCGCCCTTCGTGAACACGGAGGAGTTCGACGTCAGGCGTCCGAGGAACGTCGGGCTGAGCAGGGTGACCAGGAAACCGAGCGGGAACGGCACGTACCACGGTAGGTCGACGCTGGTGCAGAGCCAGGCGAGCGCCCCGAGCAGCACGGCGACCCCGCTCGCGAGGGCGACCGCCCCCGTGAGCGCGAACTCCTTCTTGGCGAACCCGACCTCGTCGAACACCGGGAAGTCGAACGCCTTCGCCTCGGCCTCCTCGTCGAGCTTCCGGCGGACCTTCTTCGCCACGGCTCAGCCTCCCCGGGCCGCCCTAGCGCGGTCGTAGAGCTCCTCCGCGCGATAGGAGCTGCGGACGAGAGGCCCGCTCGCGACCCCGGCGAAGCCGAGCTGCTCGGCGACCGCCGCGAGGCGCTGGAACTCCTCGGGCGGCAGGAACCGAGCGACGGGGCGGTGCCTGGCGGAGGGCCGCAGGTACTGGCCCAAGGTCACCAGGTCGACGCCCGCCGCCCGAAGGTCCCCGAGCGCCCGCTCCAACGACGGGGCGGTCTCGCCCAGGCCGAGCATGATCGAGCTCTTCGTCACCAGGCTCCGGGAGCCGAGCTCGCGCGCCCCGCGGAGGACGCCCAGCGAGCGGTCGTACCCGGCGCGTCGGTCGCGCACCTCACCGGAGAGCTCGCGAGTCGTTTCGAGGTTGTGGGCGAGAACGTCCGGCTCCGCCTCGACCACGAGCCGCAGCGCCTCCGCGGAACCCCCCAGGTCGCCGATCAGGAGCTCCACCCTCGTCGCGGGGCTCACGGAGCGGATCTCCCGGACCGTGTCCGCGAGGAGGTCGGCGCCGCCGTCGTCGAGGTCGTCCCGGCAGACCTGGGTCAGGACGACGTAGCGTAACCCCCAGCGTCGGACCGCCTCCGCGACGCGTCGCGGCTCGCTCCGGTCGACGACCCCGCGAGGCCAGCGGGTCGTGACCGAGCAGAAGTCGCAACGTCGCGTGCATTCGGTCCCGAGCAGCATGAGCGTCGCCGCGCCGGCCGACCAGCACTCGGGGAGGTTCGGGCACCGGGCCTCCCGACAGACCGTGCCGAGGTGGAGTTCGGAGAGGAGCCCTCGTACCTCGGGGTACGCCGTCCCCTGGGGGGGCCGGACCCGTATCCACGGGGGGAGTCGCCGTTCCGCCTCCGGACCGGCGACGCTCGGCTCGGCGATGAGCATCGGGGGGTCGGACCGGACCGCTCGCTTTAGGCTTTTGTACCTCGACCGTGGGCGAGCCGCTCCTCGAGGAGCGTCGCGAGCAGGCTCGCAGGGAGCTCGTCCATCGCGACCTGGCTCGACTCGCCGGTGCCCCCGACCTCGAGCGTGACGAGCCCGTCGCGCTCGAGCTCCTTGAGCGTCCTCCAGAACGTCGTGCGGCTCATCCGCGGGCCGCCGAGCTCCTCCAACAGGGCCGCGTGACCCCGACGCAACTTCTGGCTGGGGACGCTCGACCCCTTGCCCTTGAGGGCCCGGGAGAGGGCCAGCAGGACGCCGAGCTGGTTGGTCGACAGCTCGTCCAGGTGGCTTTCGGAGACGGTCGGGACGATCGACCCCTTCGCCCGACGGACGTGCTCGGCGGTGAGGGTCCTTGCGCCCTCGTCCTCGGCCGCCCGAGCGGCGTTCGTGAGGATCTCGAGCGCGAACCGAGCATCCCCGTTCGGCGCGGCGATCCGGGCGACCTGCTCGAGCACGTCCCGGTCGAAGCTCCCGGGGCGGAGCGCCAGCTCCGCGCGCGAGGCGAGGATCTCGGTGAGCGCGTCGCGGTCGTACGGCGCGAGGGCGACCCGGTGCGTGACCCCGAAGCTCGAGCGGCTCGCGGTGTCGAGATACGGCAGGAGGTCCTCCGTCGCGATGAGCATGAGCGAGATCGACCCGAGCCCGACCTCGCGACCCCTCGACAGGAGGTACGCGAGCTTCGTCCCCTGCTTGACGAGCGCGGACGCCTCGTCCAGGAGGACCAGGTGGTGCGCCGGCGTCCTCCGGATCCCCTGCTCGAAGACGTCCAGCATCTCGGAGAGGCTGTAGCCGCGGTCCGGCAGCGACACCCCGACGCTCCGCAGGAGGTCGAGCATCACGGTCCGGTCGCTCGCCCTGCGCCAGCAGTTGACGTACGTCGGGTGGACCGGCCACTCGCCGAGCCGGCCCGCCCGCCCGAGGTCGGCCGAGAGGCGCCGGGCCAGGGCGGTCTTCCCGCTGCCCACGCCCCCGGTCAGGAGGAGGTGGAACGGGAGTCCCTTGGCGAGCGCCTCGCGATACCGCCGGCCCAGGAGGGCCAGCTCCGCTTCGCGATGCGGGAGCTTGGGAGGGAGGAACGACGGGTCGAGCGTCTCCTCGCGCAGCAGGATCGTGGGGCCGGGGCTCATCGGACCCGGCTCGGGCGCCGGGGGGCCCTTAGCGTCTTCCCCCGCGCGCGGGACGAAGGCCGGAGGGGCTCGAGGGCCCCGAGCGCCTCGGCGAGGAGCTGACGCCTCGGCCGTCGGGCGTCGAGGACGGTCCAGCCCTCTCTCCGCGCGAGGCGCCGGTAGGCGAGCGCCACGGGGGCCAGCGACCGGGAGCGTTCGAGGGGCCCGCGTGACGTGCCGCGGCCCCCCAGGCGGCGTCCGAGCCACGAGGAGGGCAGGTCGAGGAGGATCACGTGGTCGGGGGCGACGCTGGCCGCCCGCTGGAGCTGTTCGAGCCGGGCGCGGTCCCGGGGCGGCAGCCGGCTGCCTTGGTAGGCGACCGTGGAGAAGAACGACCGGTCGGAGAGGACGAGGTCGTAGCGACGCAGGTCGGCCCGGAGCCGGGGTGCGGCCAGGTGCCGGTCGACGGTGAAGTAGACGGCCCCCGTCCACGGGTCGCGGG
>DASPQN010000058.1:0-21058 GCA_035624925.1 Thermoplasmata archaeon | reverse complement strand
GGTGGAGATCGTCGTCTGCGTCAAGCCGGTCCCCGAAGCCGAGAGCCGCCTGCGCGCCACGACGGCCGGGACGGCGTTCGACCCGGACGGCGTGAAGTTCGTCCTCGCCGGCTACGACGAGTCCGCGGTCGAGCAGGCGCTCCTGTTGAAGCAGGCGGCCCCCGGCTCGAAGGTCCACGCGGTCGCGCTCGGCCCGGCGTCGCGGGTCGACGAGGTGCTCCGCGCGTCGATCGCCCTCGGCTGCGATAGCGCGACCGCGGTCGAATCCGCCACCCCACCGCTGCACGACCCCCTCGCGACCGCGCGGGGGCTGGCCGAGGGGATCACCGCGCGCGGACCCGCCGAGCTGATCCTGTTCGGTAAGCAGGCCGGCGACGACGAGGAGGGGCTCGTCGGCAGCGCCACGGCGGAGGCGCTCGGCATGCCGTTCGTCGGGTTCGTGATCGACCTCCGCTTCGACGCCGGCAGCGCGAGGCTGCGGTTCCGCCGCTCGGTGGAGCGGGGCGAGGAGACCTGGGAGGCCCCCCTGCCGCTCGCGGTCGGGCTCCAGCAGGCGTGGAACGACCCCCGGACCGCGACGCTCCCGGCGATCCTTCGCTCGCGCAAGGCGCCGATCGCCCGCCACCCGTTGGCGGCCGGCGGGGACCCCCCTCCCGGAAGCGTCTCCGCGAAGTTCGCCCTCCCGCCCCCACGGCAAGGGGCGAAGATGATCGAGTTCCGCTCGCCCCAGGAGGCGGCCGAGAAGCTCGTGCGGCTCCTCCGCGAGGAGGCGAAGGTCTTCCCGTGACCGACACCGTCCTGGTCGTCGGGGAGCCGGACGGGCCGTCCCTGGCCGAGGCGACGCTGGAGGCGGTCGGCGTCGCGCGCAAGCTCGCGGGCCCGGGCGGGACGGTCGTCGGGTTCCTCGCCGGTCCCGGCTCCTCCGGGCGCGCCGCCGGGTTCGCGACCGCCGGCGTCGGGCGGGTCCTCCTCACGGAGGAGGCGCGGTTCGAGCACGCCCCGCCGGCTGCGCTCGCCCGCCCCGCCGCCGCGGCCGCAGAGGCGGCCGGGGCGTTCGCTGTCGTCCTGGGCGGAACGACGTTCGGACGGGACCTGGCCGGAAGCCTCGCCGTCGCCTTCCGCGCGACCGCCGCGAACGGCGTGACCGAGGCGGACCGGGCCCCCGACGGGATCCGGGTCCGTCGGCCGGTCTTCGGCGGCCGTGCGACCGAGGAGCGCCGGCTCGACGGATCGCGGGTCGTCCTCTCCGTCCGCCCTCACGCCTTCCCCGCCGCGAGCGGCCCGGCGGTCGCCCTGGCGGCCGAGCCGGCGCCGGCCTGCGAGGTCCCCCCGCCGATCCTCGCCCCGGCGCGGAAAGCGGTCGCCGCCGCGGCCCCGGACAGCGGGCCGAGCCTCGCGGATGCGGCGATCGTCGTCTCCGGCGGGCGCGGCGTCGGCTCGCCCGAGAAGTTCCAGCTGATCGACGACCTCGCCCGGTCGCTCGGCGCGGCGGTCGGCGCGTCGCGCGCGGTGACCGATGCGGGGTGGCGGCCGACGTCCCTCCAGGTCGGCCAGACCGGCCGCACCGTCTCCCCGCAGCTCTACGTCGCGGTCGGGATCTCGGGCGCGATCCAGCATCTGATCGGGATGGTCAGCTCCCGCGTCATCGTCGCGATCAACAACGACGCTTCGGCGCCGATCTTCCGGGTCGCGGACTACGGGATCGCGGGGGACCTGTTCGAGGTCGTGCCGGCGCTCACCGCCGAGGTCCGCCGGGTCCGCGGGAAGTAGGCGCGCGCGCCTACAGCTCCCGGGCGAGCTCGAAACCGTCGCGCAGCAGCTTGTCGGTCCCGAGACCGGCCGCGCGCTGGGCGCGGAGCATCGTCCGCCACAGGTGCTCCTTGCGCTGGCCGTGCTCGGAGAACATCCGGTGGAACAGCTCCGTCACGAAGCGCGGGTAGAACGTGTAGACCCGCGGGTTCCACTTGACCCGGTCCAGCCCGCGGAACGCCCGGAAGTCGGCAAGGATCCCGGACGCGTCCAGCCGGCGGTCGTACTCGGCGAGCCGTGCCGCGGAGGCGTCGTGGGCCCCGCGGGCGACGAGCGCTGCCTCGGCCGCCTCGAGCCCGCTGCGCACGGCGTAGTTCATCCCGTGGATCACGAGGCCGTTCGAGAAGGTGAACCCGGCCGCGTCCCCCGCGACGAGCCAACCGTCCCCGTGGAAGGCGGCCGGCCGGGCCGCCCAGCCCGAGACGACCAGCTTCGCGGCGTACTCGACGAGCTCGCCGCCGGCGATCGCCCGGTGGATCGTCGGGTGTTGCTTGAACGTCTCGACGAGGTCGTGCGCGTACGCCTGGCCCCCGTAGAGGGAGGCGATGTTGACGATCACCCCGAGGGAGATCGTGTCCTGGTTCGTGTAGAGGAACCCGCCGGCCATGAGGCCGGGCGGGTAGATCCCGAGGACCCACTCCTCGGCATGGCCCTCGCCCGGACCGAGCTGGAACCGCTCCTCGAGACGGCTCGCGTCGAGGCGGTAGACCTCCTTCATGCCGAGCTCGGCCGCCTCCTCGCCGAGGCGGGGCGCCGGCCGGATCGGGGTGCCCAGCGTCACGCGGGAGTTGGCCCCGTCCGCGACGATCGTCACCGGTGCCGTCATCGGCTCTCCGCCCTGGACGACGCCCCGGACCTTCGTCCCCTCCCAGAGCAGCTTCTCGACCGGTACGCCGGAGACGACCGTCGCCCCGGCCTCCTCCGCCTTCTTGACGAGCCAGGCGTCGGTCCGGACGCGGAGGACGGCGTGGCCGACGTACGGCGGCTTCCGCCAGCCCGCGTCCTCGTAATCGAACGCGAGGGCCCGGTCGGCGGTAAGGAAGCCGAATCGCTTGCGCACGACGTGCCGCTCGAGCGGCATCTCCTCGGCCCACTTCGGCAGGACCCGCGCGAGGTCGTTCCCCCACAGGATCCCGCCCGAGTGGCTCTTCACGCCGGGCTCGGGGCCCCGCTCGAGCAGCAGGACGTTCGCGCCCCCCTGGGCGAGCCGGATCGCGGCCGCGCAGCCCGCCATGCCGGCGCCGACGACGATGACGTCGAAATCGTCGGTCATCGAGCGGGGAGCGAACGCGCCCCGGTCGATTTAACGGTGCGCGGACGAGGGCTTGACGCCGGCCGGGGCCGCGACGCCGGCGATCACCGGGACGGGGCCGGGGGCGGGGTCGTCCCCGGGGTCTCGACGGCCTCGGTAGCGTTCTCCACCCACTTCTGGAAGCGGAACGGCTTCGGGATGCCCTCCCAGTCCTCGTTGCCGACCCGGCTCCCGCCCTCGGAGCTGACGCGCACCGTCCCGTAGCCGAGGATCCGCTGGCCGATCGTCTGGCGCACGTCGACCCCGCGGACCTGGACGACCGGGATCTCGTCGAAGTTCCGGCCGAGGATCCCGCGCTGGATGATCACCCGGCGCGACGTGACCGCGTAGACGGTGCGGATCCAGCGGACGTACCGTACGGCGAACCAGACCAGGCCGACCAGGAACAGGAGCGCGAACAGGAGGCCGAGGTACGTCGCGAGGCTCTCCTTGCCGTAGTGCACGGTGCCCGCGAGCCACCCGATCCCGCGGGAGTAGAGGTCGACGGTCGGAAGCTTGTAGCGGACCGCGAGGCTCAGGTAGGTCAGCGCCGCGAACAGGAGGCTCCAGACGAACGGCCCCGGGAAGTAGAGGAGCTTGGAGGCCCGCGTCTCCTCGAGGAGGTACTCCTGGTCGGCGAGGTACGTCGCCTTCAGGAGCCGGGGGTTCCGCTTCGCCGCCCACGGGGTGGCCATCGCCGAGCCAGCCGTGCTTCGGGAGATAAACCCTAGCTTCGATGCCCCGGCGCTCGGACGGCTTATACCCGCGCCCGTTCCCCGGACCTCGATGGGCGTCACGGACTGCCACGTCCATATCAACCCGTTCTGGACGATGCGCCCGGACGCCCTCCAGCTTCTCGGCCATCGCGACCCGGCCACGGCGCGCTATGCGCGCGAGCCGCACGCGTTCCTCGACTACCTGGACCGCTCCGGCATCGAGCGGGCCGTCCTGGTCAACTACGTCGCGCCCGAGGTGATCGGCTACACCGAGACGACGAACGACTTCGCGAGCCAGTTCGCGAAGGCGGACCCCGCGCGGCTCCTCGCCACCGGGGGGATCCGGCCCGACCACCCCGACCCTGCGGGCGAGGTCCGCCATCTCGCGCGGGACCTCGGCCTGCGGGCGCTCAAGCTCCACCCGCCCCACCAGCTGTTCCGACCGAACGCCTACGTCGACGGCTCGCTGCCCCGGCTCGCCGAGGTCTACGCGGCGTGCGAGCGGGAGGGCCTGCCGGTGATCTTCCACACCGGCACCTCGATCTTCCCGCGGGCGCGCAACCGGTTCGCGGACCCGTTGTTCGTCGAGGACGTGGCGCTCGACTTCCCCAAGCTGACGATCGTCCTCGCCCATGGGGGACGGCCGATCTGGATGTCGACCGCGATGTTCCTCGTCCGGAGGTTCCCGAACGTCTGGCTCGAGCTCTCCAGCGTGCCGCCCGCGCGCCTGCTGGAGTACTTCCCGGGCCTCGAGAAGCTCTCCGACAAGGTCCTCTTCGGCACCGACTGGCCCGGACCGGCCGTACCGGAGATCCGCGCGAACTTCGACGCGTTCCGGGCGCTGCCGCTCCCGGCCGAGGTCCAGCGACGCATCCTCGAGGAGAATCCGCTCCGCGTCTTCCCTGCGCACGGCGCACGTTAAGTCGGCGCGCCGGTGTCGGCGGTCGTGCCGGAGCCCGAGGAACCCCCCCGACCCGCGCCCGCCGCGGAGGAAGCCCCCCCTGTGGTCGAGGTCCTCGAGGGCGGCGAGGAGGTCGGCCGGCTCCCGCTGCCCCGCCGGCCCCGGGGCGAGGTCTTCGGGATCGCGAGCCAGCTCCTCGGCGCCGCGCGGATCCGCGTGATGTGCGAGGACAACGTCTCGCGGATGGGGCGGATCACCGGGAAGATGAAGAAGAAGATGTGGATCCGCGAGGGCGACCTCCTCGTCGTCCGCCCGTGGGGGTTCCAGGAGGGGAAGGCCGACATCCTGTTCCGCTACAGCCGGACGCAGTCGCAGTACCTTCAGCGGCGGAACCTCCTTCCCGAGTCGATGAGCTCGTTCCTCGCTCCGGAACCGACCTCCGAGGGCGCCCCGCCGACGTAGGCTCGCGATGTGGGCCGCCTCCCCCCGTCCGCTCACCGCCGGGGAGGCGCTCGCGGTCGAGGTGAACGCGGTCGCCCTCGGCGTCTCGATCGACGCGCTCATGGAGAACGCCGGGCGAGCCGTCGCCGAGGAGGCGACGCACCACCTTCCGCCGGCCCCGGCGCGGGTCGCGGTGGTCGCCTCGACCGGCAACAACGGCGGCGACGGCACCTGCGCGGCGTTCTACCTCCACCAGTGGGGCTACTCCCCCGAGGTCTGGCTGCTGCGGCCCCCCCTCGAGATCCGCTCACGGTCGGCACGGCGCTGCTTCGAGAGGGTCGAGCACCGGGTCCCGGTCCACCTCCGGGCGCCGCGCCCCGACGAGCTCGCGTCGATGCCGCTCGTCCTGGACGCGCTGCTCGGGAGCGGGCAGGCCGGGCAGCTCCGCTCCCCGGTCCGGGAGGCGGTGGACGCGATCCGGGCGAGCGGGGCGCCGGTCCTCTCGGTCGACCTGCCGACCGGCACGCGGGACCCCCACGGGGTCCGCGCGACCTGGACCGTGACGCTGACCGCGCCGAAGCAGGAGATGGACCCGGCGACCGCCGGCGAGGTCGTCGTCCGCGACATCGGCATCCCCGAGGACGCCTGGCGCCGCACCGGGCCCGGCGAGTTCGCGTTCTTCCGGTCGCCGACCGGGGTCTCGGACCGCGGACGCTCGGCGCGGGTCGTGATCATCGGTGGGGGACCGTACGCGGGGGCCCCGGCGCTCGCGGCACTCGCGGCGCTGCGCGCCGGCGCGGAGCGGGCGACCGTCTTCGCCCCGAAGGGGGCGGCGGAGCTCGTGCAGGGGTTCTCCCCGAACCTGGTCGTCCGCGCGTTCGGCTCGGGACGGTTCGCCCCGGTCGACGTCGCGGAGCTCGTCGCGGCGGTCCGCTCTTCCGCTCCGGCCGCGGTCGCCGTCGGGATGGGGGCGGGGGCGGCCCCCGAGACGGTCGAGGCGCTCCGCGGGCTCCAGCGCGAGCTCGCCGGGACCGTGCCCCTGGTCGTCGACGCGGACGGGCTCCTCGCGCTCCCGACGCCGGACGAGCTCGACGCGCGGACCCGGCCGGTCGTCGCGGCCACCCCCAACGCGGGGGAGTTCGCGCGACTGTTCGCCCCCGGGGGCGCGGACACGGCCGAGGCGAGGCGGGCCGCGGTGGTCCAGGGAGCGGCGGCGGGCCGCCTCCTCCTGGTCGCGAAGGGCCAGCCGGACCTGATCTCGGACGGGGAGTCCCTCGCCGAGAACCATCACCACCACCCCGCGATGACCGTCGGCGGCGTCGGGGACGTCCTCGCGGGTGTCCTGGCCAGCTTGCTGGGCAGCGGCCTCGAGCCGTTCCCTGCGGGCCGGCTCGCGACGTACTGGGTCGGCGAGGCCGGGATCGTCGCCGCGTCCCGCCGAAGCTTCGGGCTCACCGCGACCGACGTGATCGAGGAGCTGCCGGGCGTGCTCGCCACCGGACTGGCCCGCGCGCGTCACGCGGCCTGACCGTCCCGTTCCGGTCCGCATCGCCCCGGCCCAGCGGTCCCGAGCCGCTCGGTACGCTCATCTCTCGAGCGCCGGTCGGGTCCCGATGACCCCGACCCACACCTACCGCACCCGCGTCCGCTGGACCGGCAACCTCGGCGCGGGGACGCGGGAGTATCGCGGCTACAGCCGCGACCATACGATCGAGATCCCGGGAAAGCCGCCGATCCTCGCGTCGTCCGGCCTGAGCCCGCGCGCCGACGCCTCGCGCCACAATCCGGACGAGCTGCTCGTCGCCGCGCTGTCGTCCTGCCACATGCTCTGGTACCTCCACCTCTGCTCGGAGGCCGGGGTCACCGTCGTCGCCTACACGGACGACGCCGAGGGGACCCTGGCGCTGGAGCCCGACGGCTCCGGCCGGTTCACCGGAGCGACGTTGCGGCCTCGCGTGGTCGTCCGGGAGGGCTCGACAGAGACCGCGCGCCAGCTGCACGCGTCGGCGCATCGGAAGTGCTTCATCGCGAGCTCCGTGAACTTCCCGGTCGCGTGCGAGCCGGTGATCGAACGCGAGGGCGCACCGACCCCCGCGTCCTGAGCCGACCTGAGGAGTACCTCGGACGGGGGCCGAGCGGGCCGGCTGTCGCGGCCCGCGTGCTCAGGCGTAGCGCACGCGGCCGCGGATCGCCTTCGCCCGGGCCCGGACGTCCTTCGCGCCGTCGGGGTTCCCCGCGGTGTAGCCGGCGTAGAACGCCCGGAGGAGGCTCGGGGCCCGGGCGCTGAGCGCCTTGAGGTCCTCCTCGACGAGATGGAGGTCGATCCCGAGCTCCTCGAGGCCGGCGCTCCTCGAGCCCATCGACAGGTCGATGAACGCGACCGGGCCGGTCGGGCCCTCCGGGAGCAGGACGTTGGAGCTCGTCAGGTCGCCGTGCGAGATCCGACCGGCGTGGAGCCGACCGAGGGCCTCGCCGAACGTCCGCACGGCCTGGGCGACCTCCGTCGGGGGAACGTTCGCGTCCCCGAGGACGGCCTTCAGCGTCGGTCCCGGGAGCTCCTCGAGGATGAGGCGGCAGCGCTCGACGTCGAGGTCGAGGACGATCGGGGTGCGCACGCCCAGGCGGCGCGCCTCGACCAGGAGGCGGGCCTCGGTCCGGGTCCGTTCCCGCCGCAGGCGTTCGTCCAGGGCCTTCGGCCGGTACGACTTCGCCTCCCGGGACTTCAGCAGGGCGGCGAACCCCCACCAGTCGACCTTGCGGATCGACGCTTCCGCCCCCTCGGAGACCCGGGGGCCGACCTCCTCGCCCGCGACCACGACGGACCCGCCCGACCGCGGTCAGCGCCCTCGGCGGGAGGCGATCACGCGGACGATCGCCTCGCGGGCGAGCCGGGCCGCCAACGCGCTCGTGTTCCCGGAGTCGTACGGCGGGGAGACCTCCATGATGTCGAGACCGGCGAGGCGCGGCGCCGCCTGGTCGAGAACGTACTTCACGTCGCGCGGCGTCAGCCCGAACGGCTCGGGCGTGCCGGTCGCGCCGGCGTAGGCGGGGTCGATCACGTCGATGTCGAGGGAGACGTAGAGACGCTCGGTCTTCAGCATGTTGAGCGCGCGCTGCACCGACGCCTGGATCCCGTCGCGGACGACCTCATGGGCGCTGACGAACGGCATCCCGACGGAACGGTTGTCGTCGACCTCCTCCCGGGAGACCGACCGGACTCCGAGCACGACGACGTTGCGCGCCCCGACCTTCTCGACGATCCTCCTCGCCGAGCAGGCGTGGCTCCGGGGGTCGCCGAGGTAGCTGGCCCGGAAGTCGAGATGGCCGTCCAGGTAGAGGACGCCGAGGCTGGGCGCGCCGTCGGGGTACGCCTCGACCGACGGCGGGGCGCAGGCGTGGTCGCCGCCCAGGACGATCGGGACCTTGCCGGCCTGGTAGACCGGCCGCAGCTCCTCGCGCACGGAGCGCACCATCTCCTCGGCGCTGCCGAACTCGTCGGTGTTGCCGAGGTCGTGGACCTTGGCCTCGGCGAGGTCGACGCCGGTCTCGAGGTCGTACGACTCGAAGTTCCAGGAGTGGAGCCGGATCGAGTCCGGCCCGAACCGCGCCCCCGGCCGGAACGACGTCGTGCGGTCGAATGGGACGCCGAGGACCACGAACTCGGCGTCCTCGAACGCCGCGGTCGCGTCCGCGAACGTCGTCAGATGCGCCACGCGCCGGCACTCGGAGCCCGCTATAATATCTCTAGCGCGGCGACCGTCAGCCGGCCGGGACGGCCGCCGGCGGCCCTCGCCAGCGCGCCCGCAGGCCCATCTCGCCGTAGAGCATCTCCATCAGGGCGAGCGAGACGGCGGTCGTCGCGATGATCATGAGGTAGAGCCCGAGGCTCCCCCAGAACGCGATCATCACCGCCCCGACCAGGGGCCCGATGCTCCAGAGCGTCGAGTTGACGAGCGCGAACGCCCCCTGGGCCTCGGCCCGGTGATGCGCCGGGGCGGTCCGGGCGACCCACGCCTGCATCCCCGGCCCGACGAGCGCGAGGCCCCCCATCCGGACGGCCTGGGCGGGGAGGGTGACGACCCAGGTCCGCGAGAACGCGAAGATGCCCGTGGCGACGATCGCGAGGACCGTGCCGTACCAGATCCCCCGGATCTCGCCCCGGCGGTCGATCCACCGGCCGAGCGGCAGCGAGACGAGCGCGCCGGTGAGCAGGCCGGCGATCGCCACGAGGCTCACCTCGAAATCGTTCGCCCCGAGCTGCGCGGCGAGGTAGCCGTAGTAGCCGGCGAGCGCGCCGCTGCCGATGGCCCGGATCGACACGGCGAACGAGAAGATGTAGACCGGCCGGAGGACGCCCGGGGCCGGTCGGACGACCGTGGACCTCACCGCGGGCGCCTCCGGCACGAGGAAGACGACGACCGAGATCGTGCCGACCATGACGGCCACGACGAACGGGAACAGGGCCGCCAGACCGAACTCGAGGGTCAGCCACCCGGCGAGCAGGAACCCGACGACGCCTCCCGCGTTGGAGGTCGCGTTCAAGAGACCGTAGCCGAACCCCCGCTCCCCGGAGTGCGTGACGTCCGCGATGTAGGCGTTGTAGGCCGGCGAGCCGATCGCGAGGGCGAGCTCCGCGGCGACGAACAGCCCCCCTGCCAGGAGATAGCCCGGGGCGAAGACGATCGACAGGAACAGCGGGAACGCCGTCGCCTCGCCGGCGAGGAGGAACGTCCGGCGCCGGCCCGCGCGGTCGGAGAGGCGGCCGACCCACGGGCCAATCAGGCTCGCCGGAACGTAGGCGAGGGAGAGGATGACGAGCGCCGCGGTGACGGTCGCCCCCTTGACCTCGACGAGGTAGAGCGGCAGGAAGACGATGAACAGCCCTCCGCGGTTGCTCGCGAGCAGCGCGTAGAGCGAGAGAGCGAGCAGGTCGCGTCGGGCCATGACGACCGTTCGTCGGGGCTATCGGCTACAAAAGCGGGGCGGGGCCGACGGGGCGATGACGACCCGTTATGAACCCGGACGCGCGTCGGCGCCCAGGCCGTCAGCGTGGCGTCCGAACCCCGGATCGTGCGCACCGCGGAGGACGACGGCGTCGCCGTCCTCCTCCTGAGGAACCCGCCGGTGAACGCGCTCTCCCGCGCGGTGCTGGACGAGCTCGGTCACGCGCTGGCCGGGCTCGCCGCCAACGCGGAACTGCGCGCGGTCGTCCTCGCCGGGGACGGCCCGAACTTCAGCGCCGGCGCGGACCTCAAGGAGCTCGCGTCGATCGACCTCGCGGAGGCGCCGGCGGTGCTGCACCGCGCCGTGGCGACGTTCCGGGCGCTCGCCGAGCTCGCGGTCCCGACGATCGCGGCCGTCCACGGCCTCGCGGTCGGAGGCGGGCTCGAGCTCGCGCTCGCCTGCGACCTGCGCGTCGCGGACGACTCGGCGAAGTTCGGTGCCCCCGAGGTCGCCCACGGCCTGATGCCGGCCTACGGGGGGACCCAGCGCCTGCCGAGGCTGGTCGGGCCGGCGAAGGCGAAGGAGATGATCTTCACGGGCGCCCTCGTGCCCGCGGCCGACGCGCTGAGGATCGGCCTCGTCAACAAGGTCGTCGGCGGCGGGCAGGAGCTGCGCGCCGCGCGGGATCTGGCGCACACGATCGGCCAGCGCGCCCCGAAGGCGGTGCGCGCCGCGAAGCGGGCGGTCACCCTCGGCGCGGACCTCGACCTCGCGGACGCGCTCGCCCTCGAGAACCGACTGTTCGTCGAGGAGGTCCTCCCGAGCCCCGACCTCGCCGAGGGACTTCGGGCGTTCGGCGAGCGACGTCCGCCGAAGTTCACGGGGGGCTAGCGCGTGCCGTTCGACTTCACGTTCACCGCCGACCAGGACGCGTTCCGGGCGGCGGTGCGCGCGTTCCTGCAGCGCGAGGTCGTCCCCGTCCTTGCGGCGATGGACGAACGGGAGGAGTTCCCCGCCGTCACCGTGCGCCGGATGCAGCAGGAGGGCTACTTCGGCGTGCCGATCCCGGAGGAGTACGGGGGGCTCGGCCTCGGCAAGGTCGGCTACGCCATCCTCCTCGAGGAGCTCGGGAAGGTCGACGCGTCGCACGGCACGATCGTCGGCGCGCACACCTCGCTCGGCGCGACCCCGCTCCTCTACTTCGGGACCGAGGAGCAGAAGCGCCACTACCTCGTGCCGGCCGCGAAGGGCGACCGGCTCCTCGCGTTCAGCCTCACCGAGCCCGGCTCCGGGAGCGACTCCGGCGCGGTCCACACCGTCGCCCAGCCGTCGGGCGACGGTTGGGAGCTGACCGGCACGAAGCTCTACGTCTCGAACGGCCGCGAGGCCGACACGGTGGTCGTCCTCGCCGCGAACGACCCGGCCCGGGGGCCGAACGGTGGAGTGACGGCGTTCCTCCTCGACAAGGGCACCGCGGGATTCTCCGTGGGGCGCTGCGAGAAGAAGATGGGGCTCCACGGGACGTCGACCGCCGAGCTCGTCCTCGACCACGTCGAGGTCGGGGCCGACCAGGTCCTCGGGCCGGTCGGGGGCGGGTTCGTCGTCGCGATGACCGCGCTCGACGTCGGACGCGTCTCGCTGGGCGCCGCATCGCTCGGCGCGATGGAGGCGGCCGCGGCGGGAGCGCTCGCGTTCGCCCAGCAACGGGTCCAGTTCGGCACGCCGATCGTCCAGCACGAGGTGATCCAGTTCAAGCTCGCGGACATGGCGATGAGGATCCACGCGCTCCGCTACCTCGTCTACCACGCGGCCGACCACCAGGACCGGCTCGGGAACGACCCGGCGCGATGGGGCCGGACGGAGCGCCACGACAAGACCCGCGAGGCGGCGACGGTGAAGTGCCTCGCCTCCGAGTGGGCGAGCGAGGTGATCGACCAAGCCCTCCAGATCCATGGGGGCCTCGGCTACATCCGCGGCACGCCGATCGAGCGGGCGTACCGCGACGCCCGGGTCGGCGAGATCTTCGAGGGGACGAACGAGATCCAGCGCCTGGTCGTCGCCCGCGACGTGCTCCAGCGGGGGTTCTAGCCGCGCGAGGTGGGGACCGGCCCCGCCGTGAGCCCGGGCGGCGTGGCACCCGCCGACCGGAACGCCTCGTCCCGGAGCTCGCGTCGCAACGTCTTCTGGACCCCGCTCTTCGGGAGGCTCGCTCGGAACTCGACCGTCCGAGGCGCCTTGTAGTGGGCGAGGTGGGTGCGGACCCGGTCGATCAGCTCCTGTTCCCCCACGGTCGCCCCGGGCGCCCGGACGACGTAGGCCTTAGGGATCTCCCCCAGGACGGGGTCGGGCGCGGCGACGACCGCGACGTCCGCGACCCCGGGGTGCGCCCGGAGGACCTCCTCGACCTCCCGGGGGTAGACCTTCATCCCGCCGACGTCGATGATGTCCTTCTTGCGGTCGACGATGTAGGCGTAGCCGTCGGCGTCCAAGCGGGCGAGATCCCCCGTCCGAAGCCAGCCGTCTTCGAGGACGGCCCGGGTCTCCTCCGGCTGTCGGTAGTAGCCGAGCATCACCTGGGGCCCCCGGACCTCGAGCTCCCCCACCTCGCCGACCGGGAGGGGTCGGTCGCCGTCCGGCTCCACGACCCGGTGGTCGGTGTCGGGCAGCGGGAGACCGATCGAGCCGGTCCGTCGCTCCCCCTCCACGGGATTCACATGCGTCACCGGGGATGCCTCCGTGAGGCCGTACCCCTCGACGAGCGAAGCGCCGGTCACGGCCTCGAACCGCCGCTGCACCTCGAGCGGTAGCGGGGCGGAACCGCTCACGCAGAAGCGGATCGACCCCAGGCGGTACCGACCGAGGTCCGGCCGGGAGAGGAGCGCCGCGTAGAGGGCGGGGACGGCGGGGAACTGCGTCGGCCGGTAGCGGTCGATCAGGTGGAGCAGCTCGGCGGGGTCGGGGCGGAGCTGCAGGACGATGGTGCCGCCCTCGGCGATGGCGACGAGGAAGGCGACCGTCAGGCCGTAGATGTGGAAGAACGGGATGGCGGCGAGGAACACCTCGCGGCCGGGCTCGCGGGTGGTGTTCCACGCGTCGGTCTGCAGGGTGTTCGCGACCAGGTTCCGGTGCGTGAGCATCGCCGCCTTCGGCGTGCCCGTCGTGCCGCCCGTGTACTGCAGGACCGCGACGGTGGTCGCCGGGTCGGACCGGTGGAGCGGGACCGAGGCTCGCGAGCGGACGGCGGCGCGCCACGGTCGGACCCTCGGCTCCCGCGGAACGCCGGTCGGGACCCCGCGGCGCCGCAGGAGCAGGTTGACGAACGGTCGCCGGAGCGCCGGGTAGAACTCGCGCAGGCGGGCGACGAAGACGACCGGGATCGCCCTGCCGCTCGGCCCACGGGCGAGGTTCGGGTAGAACATCTCGAGCGTCACGGCGGCCCGGGGCTGGGCGTCCGCCAAGAGCTGCTCGAGGTCGTCGGCGACCCAGAGGGGGCTCACCTGGACGACCGACGCGCCGAGCCGGAGCACGGCGTAGAACGCGATCGGGTACGCCGGGCAGTTCGGGAGGACGAGCGCCACCCGGTCGCCGGGCCCCACGCCCTCCCGGGCGAGCGCCGCCGCGAACCGCTCGACGGCCTCTCCGAGCTCGCGGTAGCTCCAGCGAGCCCCGTAGAAGACCATCGCGGTCCGGTCGCCCCAGTGCCGTATCGTCTCCTCGAGCACGTCGGAGAGGAGTCGGCCCGAAACGTCGAGATGAGGAGGGACGCGCGGTGGGTACTTCCTCAGCCACGGTCGCGCGACATCGCCGTCGGCCGTGCCGGTCACCGAGACCGTTCCTCCAGCGGTTCGAGATTCGCGAGCCGGAACTGGACGCCGGGCTTGTAGCTTGGGGCAAAGCGGACCGGGGTCCCCGGCGCGATCGCCTCGGGCGAACGGACGTTCGGCATCCAGCCGCTCAACCGCCCGCCGTCGTCCATCTCGACCACGACGTAGGCGTACGGCGCGTCGTTGGCGAACTCCTCGGACGCCACCGCGACGATCGTGCCCGCGACGACCCGGCCTCGGTCGGCGAGCATGACCTCCCCCAGCGGCGACGCCCCGCACCGGGAGCAGGCGAGCCCCCACGTCACCGTCGTCATCCCGCACTGCGGGCACCGGAACGCCCGCAGCGTCCTCGCGGTCTCGTACCCCTCGACGAACTCCCGGATGGAGTGCGGGGATGGCGGCGGCATCGGCTCCGGTCCCTCCTAGCGCCGGCCGAAGATATGGACCGAGCACGAGCCGCCGGTCGCCCCGATGTTGTGGGCGAGCGCCGTCTCGTTCTTCGGGACCTGCCGGCCCCGGGCGCGGCCGTTCACCTGTTCGAAGATCTCGACGACCTGCCCGGCCCCCGTCGCGCTGACCGGATGCCCCTTCGCTTTCAGCCCTCCGGACGGATTGACCGGCAGCCTTCCGTCGCGGGCTGTCGTCCCTTCGAGTCCCTCCCGCGCGGCCGTCCCCCGGGGGAAGAACCCGAGGTCCTCGAGCGCCAGGACCTCGGCGATCGTGAAGCAGTCGTGGACCTCCAGGAAATCGACCCCGCCCGGGTCGACCTTCGCCTGACGGAACGCTCGCTCACCGGCGAGGCGCGTCGACGGGAGGCCGATCAGGTCCTGCCGGTCATGCAAGGCGGTCACCGCCCCGGTTCGGACCGAGGCCCGGACGACGAGCGGTTCGGTCACCGGATGGGCCATCGCCTCCCGCGCGGCGACGACGAGGGCCGCCGCGCCGTCGGAGAACGGGCAGCAGTCGTAGAGGCGGAGCGGCGACGCGACGATCGGTGAATCGAGGTACGACCTGAGGGTGATCTCCTTCTGGAAATGGGCGTTGGGGTTGCGGGCGCCGTTCGCGTGGTTCTTCACCGCGATCGCGCCGAACATCTCCGGGGTCGTGCGGTACCGGGCGCTGTAGGCGCTGGCGAGCGTCGCGTAGAGGCCCGGGAACGTCGCGCCGTGCCGCGTCTCGAACGGGTAGTCGGCCCCGTAGGCGAAGTAGCCGGTAGCGGCCATCGTGTCCAGGTGGCCGAGCCGTTCGACGCCGACGACGAGGGCGGCGTCGGTGAAGCCGCCGGCGACGTGGACGAACGCCTCATGGAGGGCGGCGCTGGACGACGAGCAGGCCGACTCGACCGTGACCGACGGGACGTCCGGGATCCCGAGGCCGTTGTTGAGGAGCGGACCCAGGTGCCCCTGGTGCTCGGTCAGCCCGAAGCAGTTCGCGACGAACGTGTGGCCGATCGCTTTCGGCTCGAGGCCGGCATCCTGTATCGCCTCCAGGGCGACCCGGGTCGCGGCCTCCCGAGCGGACTCGACCAGGGTCCCGTAGCGGTTCGAGGCCGCGCCGACGATCCACGTCTCGCGCATCGGGCCCGCCGGTTGCGAGCTCCGGAGGCGGCTTAACGTGTCGGGCGCGGCCCCGGCGCCGGCGAGGCGTCGACGAGCTCAGGAACGGTCCGGAGGAGCCGGTCGAACGCCGTGCGGGCGAGCGTCGCGTCCGGCGTCTTGAACAGCAACCGACCGGAGCGGCTGATCGTGACCTCCGGTGGCAGGGAGGCGATGAGCATCACCCGCGCGTCGAGGATCGGGACGCCGGCCAACTCCAAGGCGGCCCTAATCCGGTGAAGGTCGAGGGTGCGGGGAGGGTCGGGGATCGCCTCGAAGCCCCCTCCATGAGAACAGAGACGCAACGCCCGGTACACCGCTACCTCCCGTTCGCCCCTCCCCGAACCGCCCGCGCGGGATAACCCCGCGCGGACCGGGGACGGCTTCGGGGTCAAGCCCCGGTGCGACCGGGCGCGCCCTAGGAGGCCGACCGGGGTCGCCCCCGGTCAGGCCTGGGGGGTGGTCGTTGCCGTCGGATCGGATCAGCTCGGGGGAGGTGACGCCGGTGGCTGGCCACCCCATCCGGGGGCCGCGGGCGGCGCCATGGGCTGCTGGCCCCAGGCGGCTTGGGCAGGCATGGGTGGCTTCCAGACCAGGGCGAGGATGCCTCCGATGAGCGCTAGGATGAACCCGATGAAGAATCCCCCACCGCCGATCCAGCTGAGGATCGCGAGGACCAGGATGATGATCCCCCACGTCTTGGCGGACTCCGGCTTGCTCCGAAGCTGGATCGCCCCGAAGATGATGATCAGGCCGAAGAGGAGGGCGATGACCGCGAGCGCGATGAGCAAGGCTCCTAGCCCTGGGAAAATGGACAGCACTGCCCCCCCGATGATGGCGTAGATCGCGGCATCGGCGAGCCCGCCCAAGAGGATGAATATCCCACCGATCAGGCTCAGGATGAAGGCCGTGCTCGGGTAGCTCTTCTGCGCTGACGAAGCCATGGGGCCGGAACCTTCTCTCCGCCTATATCAACCCGTACTACCCTTCGGCAACGGGCGGCACGGGGCCCATCCTGGCCCCGAAATCCCGTCCCGGGCCATCCAGCGCCGTCGCCCGAATCCGGCGGCTTACAGGACCACGGCCCGACGGACGCAGTCGTCGAGGATCTGCTCGACGTCGACCTTCTCCTCCTCGCGGAGGATCTGCACGAGGTCGGTCCGGGTCGCGGGCTTGTCGGGGACGGCCTGGCAGCAGACCCCGGGCCGGGTCGAGATCGCGTAGGTCCCGATCTCCTTCGCCACCGTCTCGATCTCGGCCTTGTCGAAACCGATGAGCGGACGGACGATCGGGAGCCGCACCGACGAGGTCGCCGAGCGCATGTTCGATAGGGTCTGGGACGCCACCTGGCCTAGCGCCTCGCCCGTGGCGAGGAACGTCGCCTGCTCCCGCTCGGCGATCCGCTCGGCCCCCCGCCACATGAACCTACGGCAGAGGACGCACCCGACGTGGCGGTCGGTCGACCGCATCAACGTCACCTGGGTCGGTCCGTGGGGGAGGACATACATCGGCACCGCCTGGCGGTAGCGCTCCCGGAGGATCGCCAGGTGGTCGACGATCTTCTCGAGCGGGGAGTCGTCCGTGAACGGCCGGTTGTCGAGGTGGACGGCGAGCATCTCGTGCCCCTGTCGCAGGAGGTAGTGGAGCGCGACGGGGGAGTCGATCCCTCCGCTCATCAGCATCACCCCGCGCGCCATCGCCCGACCCAGCTTCGGCTCGCTATATACCCCCTCGGACGACCTCCGCCCGCCGGTGCCCGAAGGCTGAAATCCGACGGAACGTCCGCCGCGCCGTGAGCGAGGCCCGACCCCCAGAGGTCCGGCTCTACTGCCGTGACGAAGGGACCGGGCCCGCGGTGGTCCTGCTCCATGGCCTGGGCGCGGACCACACCGTCTGGAACGCGGTGATCCCCCGCCTCGCGGGCCCGTTCCGCGTCCTCGCCCCGGACCTGCGGGGCCACGGCCGGTCGAAGGCCCCGGAGGGGTCCAGCTACCGGTTCGAGGAGCTCGAAGCGGACCTTCTCGCGCTCCTCGGGGAGAAGCAGCTTCCGTCGGCGCACCTCGTCGGGCTGAGCGCCGGGGCCATGCTGGCGTTGCGGACCGGGCTCGACGCGCCGGCCCACGTCCGGAGCGTCACGCTCGTCGGCGGGGCGGCCTATGTCGACGGTCACACCCGGGCGGTCGCCGAGCGGTGGGGGGAGACCTACGCCCACGACGGACCGGATGCCCTCGCCATCCGCCTTCTCAAGGACCTGTACTACCCGGACTGGATCGAGGCGCACATGGAGGTCGCCGACCGGTTGCGCGAGGAGGTGGCCGAGCACGACTATGGGCCGACGCTCCGTTGGGCCCGCGAGGCCGCCACGTTCGACGAGCGGCCCCGAGTCGCCGCGCTCGGTCCCCCGGCCCTGATCATCCAGGCGATGGACGACGAGGTCGTGGACGCGTCGCACGGCCGGATCCTGCGCCAGTCGATCCCGGGTTCGCGGATCCGGATCTTCGCCCAGACCGGCCACATGGCCCCGGTCGAGAGGCCGGAGGAGACGGCCGAGGCGATCGCCGCGTTCGTCCGCGAGGTCGAGACCTCGGCGAGGGCCTGAACTCCGGTACGCTTATCAGAGCCGGGAGGGATGAAGTCGCGGTGACCGCCGAGGACGACCCGACCCTCCGCGCACGGCTCGATGACCTCGAGCGCGAACTCCGGCAGCTCCGCGCCCGCGTCACCGCCCTGGAACGGCTAGTGGGGAACGCCGGCGAGCATCCGACCGACCGCACGACCGTCCGAGAGAAGGCCGTCTACGACTGGCAGGGATGAGGCTCGACCCCGGGCCATCCTCCCCCGCCGCCCCCACGTCGATCGCCGACCTGCTGGACCGTTTCCCGGTGCTCCACCCACCGACCTCGACCGCTGGCGCCGCCGTGACGATCGTGCTCAGGGACGGGTCGGACGACGTAGAGACCCTGCTGATCGAGAGGGCGACGAACCCGGTCGACCCGGCCTCGGGCGATGTGGCGCTCCCGGGCGGTCGCGTCGACGCGCGCGACGGCTCGCTCGCGACCACCGCCCTGCGCGAGCTTCGCGAGGAGGTGGGACTGGGTCCGACGGACCTCCGGGGCCCGCTGCGGTTCGTCGGGGTGAGCGCGGCGCGGAGGTTCGGGATGCAGGTGGGGGTCTTCGGGGCCTCGATCTCGGCGGCGGCCAGCCCGCCGACGATCGGCAGTCCGGACGAGGTCGCCCACGTCTTCTGGCTCCCGCGGCGTACCGTCGCCGAGAGCCGTCTCGTGCACCGCGACCTCGACGGCGGCCCTCGAAGGGTCCTCGCGTCGGTGCACGACGGCCACGTACTGTGGGGATTCACCCGACGCGTGCTCCGCGACTTCTTCGGCCTCCCGGAGGAGGACGCGCCCGAGCGGCCGGTCCTTGCGGAGGGACCGGGTCCCCGGACAGGTCCGGGCCCTTGAACCCCCTCGCCCGTCAGATGGTTTATATACCACCTTAAATAGTCGGCCCCCCGGGGGCAGTTTCTTTGAAGATCCGCATCGAGAACGTCGTGGCCTCGACCTCGCTCGGAGACGAGCTCGACCTCCAGTCGATCGCCCTCGGGCTCGACGGTGCGGAGTACGAACCGGAGCAGTTCCCCGGCCTCATCTACCGGTTGAAGCAGCCGAAGACCGCGATCCTGCTGTTCCGCTCGGGCAAGGTCGTCTGCACCGGGGCGAAGAGCATGCACGAGGTGGAGGAGTCGATCCACTCGGTCGCCGGCCAGATCAAGAAGGGGGGGCAGAAGATCAATCTGCATCCGAAGATCGAGGTCCAGAACATCGTCGCGAGCTCGGACCTCGAGAGCGAGATCAACCTCAACGCGATCGCGGTCACCCTGGGCCTCGACCGGGTCGAGTACGAGCCCGAGCAGTTCCCGGGACTCGTCTGCCGGATCGACGAGCCGCGCGTCGTCGTCCTGCTGTTCGGGAGCGGGAAGCTCGTCTGTACCGGGGCCCGCAAGCCGTCGGACGTCGAGGTCGCGGTCAAGAAGATCACGAAGGAGCTCCAGGGCGCTGGGCTCCTGCGCTAGGTCGTCCCGCCGCCCTGGCCTCGTGGCAGGCATCTCGGGCCTCCCGGTCGTCGACCATCATTGCCACCTCTCGCCGTCGGGCGAAGCGGCCCGCGCCGCGGGACGCTTCCGCGAGGCCGGCGGCACGCACCTGTTCCTGGCGACGCAGAACTACGAGGGGAAGGTCCCGACCGACCTCGACGCGTACCGCCGGCAGTTCGAGACGACCGAGCGGCTCGCCCGCGACGTTCGGGAGGCGAGCGGGGTCGTCGTCTACGTCGTCGTCGCGCCGTACCCGATCGACCTCGTCCGCGCGGCCGAGACCCTGGGTACGGGGGCCGCCCTCGACCTCCACCGTCGGGCCCTCGACCTTGCGGGCGCGTGGGTCCAGGAACGACGCGCGGTCGCGCTCGGCGAGGTCGGTTGGCCGCACTTCCCGGTCGCTCCGGAGCTCGGTGCCGCGTCGCGGGAGGCGTTCCGCCATGCCCTCGAGGTCGCCCGGGACGTCGGCTGTCCGGCCGTCGTGCATTCCCCGGACCTCGACGCGGCCGGCTGGCGTGAGCTGGACGGGGAGGCCCGCCGGGCCGGGATCCCTCGGCACCGGGTCCTCAAGCACTACACGCGCGCGCGCCTCGACCCGGCGCTCGGGGTGGACATCGTGCCGTCGTATCTCGCGCGTCGCGAGGTCGTCGGGGAGGTTCTCGCCGAACCCGGTCCGTGGTTCCTCGAGACCGACTTCCTCGACGACCCCGCGCGGCCCGGTGCCGTCCTCGACCTCGCGACCGTGCCTCGTCGTGCTGCCGCGATCGCCCGCCGGTCCCCGGCGGACGCCGAACGGCTCGCCGTCCCGTTCGTTCGGTCGGTCGAGGAGGTCTACGGCGTGCGACCGGAGGTCGACGGGCGATGACGACGACAACGTCGCGCCGGCGACGGACCGGTCTTCTCGTGGCCCTCGAAGGGATCGATGGGGCCGGGAAGTCGACGCTCCTGACGGCCCTGGGTCGCGCGATGCGGCGCCGCGGCTACGCCGTGCGCCTGCGCCACGAGCCGGTCGACCCGAAGCTCGGACGCCTCGCCCAGCAGGCGGGGGCCCGCGACCCGTGGACGGGGGCCGTCTACTTCACCGTCGACCGGCACCTGGCCGCACCCCGGCTCCGGGCCGACCTGCGTCGCTACGACCTCGTCCTATCCGACCGGTCGTTCTTCTCCACGGTCGCCTACCAGGGCAGTCGGCTGCCGCCCCGGGACCGCGCCCGGCTCGAACAGCTCCAGCAAGGAGCGAGCGTCGCCCCCGACCACGTGATCCTCCTCGACCTGCCTTCCTCGTGGCTCGGACGCCGCCTGGGGGGCCGCGGCACGTCACGCGGGCCCCTCGAACGCTCCCGGTCTCTGGCCCCCGTGGCGCTCGCCTACCGGCGCCTCGCGCGGAGAGAGGGCTGGACCGTCCTCGACGCCCGACGGCCGAGGCGTCAGCTCCTCGCCGAGG
>DASPQN010000057.1:0-12684 GCA_035624925.1 Thermoplasmata archaeon | reverse complement strand
CACCTGCCCGCTCCACGGCGCGACGTTCGACGCCGCCACGGGCGCGGTCCGGGCCGACCCGTTCGGGGTCGCCCCTCCCGAAGGTGCGGTCGAGCCGCTGCGGACCTACCCGGTCCGGGTCTCGGACGGCGAGGTCGAGGTCGACATCCCCGACGAGTAGGCCTGCCTGGCGACGTGCCGCCTACAGGGTGAACGGCTTGCCGTTCGCCGGCAGGACGACCTCGCAGAACGGCTCGAGGGCGTCGCGGAGCGCCTCGCGCTGGTCGCCGTGCATCAGGACGACGGTCTGGGCGCGCGACTCCTTGGCGAGGCGGACCAGGTCGCCGTGACCGGCGTGCGCCGAGAAGTCGAACTTCTGGACCTCGCCCAGGGGGCGGACGGTCGTCTCGTCGATCGTGAGCGTTCCTTCCTCGAGGAGCTGCCGGCCGTTCGACCCCTCGACCTGATACCCGGTGAGGAGGATCGACGAGCGCGGGTCACGGTAGAGCTCCCCGACGTAGTAGAGCACCGGGCCTCCGTCGAGCATCCCGCCGGTCGTGACGATCACCTCGGCGTCCTGGAGCGCCTTGCGCCGTTCCCCGGGGTGCTCGACCACATGGACGCTCTCCAGGGCCTGGCGGAAGCGCCGGGCGTCGGCGAGGTACTCCGGGGCGGCGAGGTAGATCTCGTTGACCGACCGCGCCATCCCGTCCAGGTAGATCGTGAACCCCGCGTGGGCCAGGGTGAGCAGCACCTCCTGGGCACGGCCGACCGCGAACGCCGGGACGATCGCCTTCCCGCCCCGCTCGACCGTCTCGGCGACCTTGTCCCGGAACCGGCGCTCGGTCTCGCGCCGGTCCGGGTGCTCGCGCCCGGCGTACGTCGACTCCATCACGAGCACGTCGCACTCGAGCGGCTCGGCGCCGCCGACCAGGTGCGTCGGGATCGTCTGGAGGTCCCCGGTGAACAGCACGTCCTTCTCCCCGCGGTAGAGCAGCATCGTCGCCCCGGGGATGTGGCCGGCAGGGGTCAGTTCGACCTCGATCCCCCGCTGGCGGAACGTCGCGTGGCGGTCGAGCGCGACGAAGCGGCTGTGCAGGGCGTGGATGTCGGTCGGAGCGTAGGGCGGGAGGTAGCCCTCCAGGCGAGCGACCTTCAGCGCGTCCTTCGTCAGGAGGTCCGCGACCGCGACGGTCACGGGGGTCGCGACCAGCCGGGCCTTCGGCAGTCGGCTCAACAGCGGGGTCATCCCGGAATGGTCGAGGTGGGCGTGCGAGAGGAACGCGGCGTCGATGTTCGACGGTGCCGGGCGGGGGTACGTCGGGGGGTCGCTCGGGGTCAGACCGTAGTCGAAGAGCATTGTCCGCCCCTGGTCCCGGACGACCAGGCCGAGGGAGCCGACCTCCGAGGCACCCCCGAGGAATCGGAGTTCCATCGGGCGGCCGAGGGACCTTTGGAGATAACGCTGGCCCGCCGCCGGACCTCGCCGGGCGCCCGGCGGCCCCGGGCCCTTTTACCCCCGCCGCGGCTCCCGGTCCCGTGGACGAGCCGGCGCGTCGCGAGCTCGGCGTCCTCCACCGGATCGGCCTCGCCGTCGAGCGCGTGGCGCGCGAGAGCGCGCGCTCGCCGCATCGCGCGGATGTCGTGGCGATGGGCGCGAGCGGGACGCCGACCGAAGAGCTCGACCGGCTCGCCGAGCGGGCGATCCTCGAGGCGTTGGACGACGAGGGCGTCGACTGGAACGTCGTCTCCGAGGAGGTCGGCACGGTCGACCGCGGCGGGACGAAGACCCTGGTGATCGACCCGATCGACGGCACGGCGAACGCCGTCCGCAACCTGCCGTTCTCGACCGTCTCGCTGGCGTTGGGCACCACCGACCTGGGCGGCGTGGAGCTCGGGCTGGTGCGCGACCTCTCGCGCGGGACGACGTACTGGGCGGCGCGCGGCGAGGGCGCCTACCGGGACGGGCGCCCGATCCGGACGCGGGCCTGGCCCGGGCGGGGCGAGGTCGTCTTCGTCAACCTGAGCCGGTTCGCGAGCCCCCGGTCGGCCGCGATCGTCGGTCGGGCGCGTCGGGTGCGCGCCCTCGGGTGCGCCTCCCTGGAGATGGTCCTCGTCGCCGAGGGCGCCGGGGACGCCTACGTCTTCGAGAACGCCGACGAGGCCCGGAACCTCCGGGCGACCGACATCGCCGCCGCCTACCGCATCCTGCTGGAGGCGGGCGGTGGCGCGAGCGACGCCCAGGGCCGCCCGCTGGATGCGTTCCCGCTCGGGGTCGTACGCCGGACCACGGTCGTCGCCTGGGGGGACCCCACGTACGCCCGTACGGTCTGGGAGGGGTCCGGCTCGTGAAGGTCGCCCTGCACGCCAACCCGAACAAGCCGACCGCGCTGGAGCTGGCCCGACGGACCCTCGGGCTCGTCGGCGACCGGGCCGAGGTCGTCCTCTCGGAGGAGGTCCGGGCCCTCGACCCCGGGCGAGATCATGCGTCCTGGTCGGCGCTCGACGCCGACGTCGTCGTGGCGGTCGGCGGGGACGGGACGTTCCTGCACACCCTCCGAAGGACCGCCGTCCCGCTCCTGCCGGTCAACGCCGGGACCCTCGGCGTCCTTGCCGAGGTCGACGCCCGCCTCCCGAACTCCCTCGAGGCGGCGGTCGACCGCCTCCTCGCGGGGCGGTACTTCCTCGAGGAGCGGACGAAGCTCGCCGCGGAACTGGACGCGCGCCCGCTACCGGACGCGACGAACGAGTACGTCGTCCACGCGACCCAGGTCGGGAAGATGGGGGCGTTCGAGATCGCGTTCGACGGACGACCGGCGGGGACGATCCGTGCGGACGGCCTGATCGTCGCGACCCCGACAGGGTCGACCGCCTACGCGCTCAGCTCGCTCGGCCCGATCGTCGAACCGGAGGTCGACGCGCTCGTCCTCACGGCGATCGCGCCGTTCCGCGTCGAGGCCCGGGCCGTCGTCCTCGGAGGGCTGCGGACGGTGCGGATCCGCTCGCTCCGGGCGGGCGGGTCGAGCGTCGTGCTCGCGGACGGCGACGGCGAGCACCCGCTCGGACCGCGGCAGGCGGTGACGATCTACCGGTCCCCCCGGCGCGCGTCGCTCGTCCGGTTCGGCGCCTCGTTCTTCGACCGGCTCAAGGGCAAGCGGATCCTCCCGTGGAGCGAGGAGGAGGGGGACGGCGGGCCCGGTGCCGTTCTTCCGGCCCCACCGTAAGACGGCTCCCGGCGCGGCCCAGCTCGGGTCGACGCCCACGGCGATCACGCGCCGTGCGCTCGACAGCGCCCTCGCGAGCGCGGCCTCCGCCTTCCCGAACGAGTTCGGCGGGGTCCTCCGGGCGGACCCTCCCGGCGTGATCTCCGACCTGCTCCTGGTGCCCGGGGGCACCGCCGGACGCCGGCACGCGAACTTCCATCTCTACATGCTACCGGCCGACCTCACGATCGTCGGGACGGTCCACTCCCACCCGTCCGGGGCGCTCCGCCCGTCGGACGCTGACCTCCAGCTGTTCCGCAGCTGGGGCCGCCGCCACCTGATCCTGGGGGCGCCGTACGACCCGGGATGTTGGCGCGCCTACGACGGCAACGGTGCCGAGACGCGGCTCGCGGTGGTCGGCGCGGGGACGGCAGGGCCCGCCGGGCCGCTACGGTCCTACCGCGGGCGAGCGCCGCTCCCCGAGCGACGGGAGCCGCTCGTGCCGCTCGACGACGAACCGTGAGCGGCCGGCTCACTCCCGAACGGGGATCGTCGGGACGGGCAGCTGATCCGGCGTGCGGTTCGGGTCGACGATCGCCCGGCCGGGGCGGCGGGCCGGGCTGAGCAGCCCGTGGATCTTGGCGATCCCCTCGAGGAAGGCGATGAACCCCCGGAACGACGCGCGGTAGACCCGCGTGTGGCTCCCCTCCCAGTCGAAGAAGTCGTTGAGCATCGTCTTCGACTGGCGCAGCCCGTGCGTGAGGCACCGCTTCAGGAGCTCCTCCTGGAGCGGCGAGAGGCGGTCGCGACGGAACCAGTCCTTCGACTTGAGGTGCCCGAGCGGGACGAAGAACATCGGGACGAGGAGCGCCTTGAAGTCCCAGAGGTCGTCGATCATGTCGATCGTCCTCGCGACGTCGTCCTCGGTCTCCTGCGGGAGCCCGACGATGAAGGTGCACGCCGGGTAGACGTGGTTGTCGTTCATCAGGCCCGCCGCCTGGACGACCAGCTCGGGCCACTGCGACGCCTTGAACGGCGCGACCTTACCGGGCATCGCGGCGGTGATCATCCGGGGCGAGCCGGTCTCGACCCCGACCTCGACCCCCCACCAGCCCTGCTTGTCGTCGATCAGGACCTCGGCGCACTTCGAGAGGAGCTTCGGCTTCGTCATCAGGGACGCGACGGCCACATGGCTCCAGCCGACCTGCTCGTAGTACTGCTTCGCGAGCTTGAGGAGCGGGATCAGCTTCTCCTCGTGCGGCATGACGTTCGGGCTGCCGTAGAAGTAGACGTCGTCCGAGTGCAGGAGCCCCTTGCGGACGCCGATCGCCGCGTTGATCTTGAGCTCCTCCTCGATCTTCGAGAGCGGGTACCAGCGGGTCGGGCGCGTGGTGACCGAGCAGAACGAGCAGCCCCGGCAGCACCCCCGCCCGATCTCGATCAGGCCGTTGACGCTCGGGTAGCGGATCGAGGAGATCTGCTCGACCTTGGGCGCCTCCTTCGCGGCGAGGACGACGTGCGGGGGGAGGAACTCGTCGCGGAGCGCCTTGCCGACGATCTCCCGCACGAAGACGTCGCTCTCCCCCTCCACGACGGTGTCGATCCCGCCGATCGAGTCGACGAACTCCTGGATCCAGGGAAGCTTCGCCCGCGTCCCCGGCGCGAGCTGCCACGCGCAGGGTCCTCCGGCGATGATCTTGAGCCCCCGTCGGCGGGCCTCGACGACCGCCGGCTGGCTGAGCATCCGCTTGAAGTTGAGGCAGTTGAGCGTGTCCTTGCGCATCACCCCACCGAACGTCGAGCTCGGGGGGTTCAGGCCGAAGTAGTCGTGCCCCGAGATGAGGAGGACCTTCGCCTCGCCCGGCATGTACTTGTCGAGGTGGGCGGGGTGGACGATCCGGGCATCGACCCCGGCGTCCAGGAGCGACGCCTCGATCTTCCGCATCCCGTACGGGGCCTGGCGCGGGTAGCCGTGCTCGTCCGTCGGCATCTCGGGGTAGAAGAGGCGCTGGTAGACCGCCTCCGGGAAGACGTAGGCCGGGGTCGTGGTCCCGAACCCGAGGAACTCCTTCCCGTGGTGGTTGCTCATCATCGTCCAGTCGCACGTGATGACGACTTCCGGCATCGAACAGAACCTCCGTCGTTCGGGACGGTTGGCCTATCCACCAAGCCGAGGGTTTTAAGGGCTTCGTTTTGCGCTGCCGCGCGGTATAACGTCGCCCGCCCTAGTCGGGGTCGGTCTCGTCGTCGTCGCGCGGAAGGACCCCGTCGAGCCCCTCGTCCGCGTCGTCCGACGGCTCCTCCGTCTCGTGGCCCTCCCGGAAGGCGGGGTCGCGTTGCAGGAGGTGGACGCGGACGCAGTCGCGATGCGCGGGGCGGCCGTTCCAGGAGCTCGTCTCCTCCGGCGAGCCGAGCGGCTCCTTGCAGAGGGTGCAGATCTCCGGGGGGGCCGCGATCCAGGAGATTCGGCGCGGAGGCGCGGTCATGCCCTGAACGTCCCAAAAGAGCGGGATGGCTCCTTTACCTTTCCCCCGAGGTCGCGCGAGGTGCCGGACCGGGGACGAGCCGCCTAGAGGCGGCCCCGGGCGGCCTGGGCGACGGCGGAAAGCACGGCGTCGACGGCCGCCTCCGCAGCGAGCCGGCCGACGTGGTCGGCCGACGCTCCCGGCCAAGCGTCCGGCCGGTGGGACGGCACCGGCGAGGTGGTCGCCGCGAACACCAGGTCGCCGTCGACGGACGTGAGGTACGGGACGATCGCGCGGCCGAGGCCGGCGTGGACGATCGACGCGACCCGGGCGAGCTCGGGTCGATCGAGGCCCAGGTCGGTCACGACCACGGAGACCGTGGTCCCTCGACCGACGAGGCGGCGGCGTGGCAGGGCGACCGGAGGGACGAGCCGTCCTCCGGGTCCTCGGGCCGCGGCGACCCAGCGGCCGGTACCGGGGTCGCGCACCGCCCCGGCGGCGTTGACGACGGTCAGGACGCCGACCGTGCGACCGCCCCCGAGCGTTCGCGCCGAGGACCCGACCCCGCCGGCCATCCCCGCCGCGCGTCCGAGGTACTTCGCCACCGTCGCCCCGGTGCCCGCGCCGACGCGCCCTTGGGTAAGGGAACCTCGGCCGGCCGTCGCGGCCGCCGCGTAGCCGAGCTCAGCGTAATCCGGCAGCGGACGGTCGTCCGGCGGGAGGTCGAAGACCACCGCGCCGGAGATCGGCACGACGCGGCGCCCCTTCCCGAACGCCCGGGTCCCCGCCCCGGCCTCGATCAGCGCGGTCCGAACGCCGCGAGCCGCGTCGAGCCCGAACAGGCTGCCGCCGGCCAGGAAGAGCGCCCACCGACGGCCGAAGGTGGCGTCGAGCGACAGCGACGCGGTGTCGTACGTCCCGGAGGCCCCCCCGCGCACGTCGACGACCGTGGACGCCGCGTCGTCGAAGACGACCGCGGTCACGCCCGTCGTCCGCCCCGGGTCGGCCGCGTGCCCGACCCGCACGCCCCGTACGTCCAGCAGATCGTGGCCCGAGCGGGGCATGACCTCCGCGAGCGGTCCGCCCGCATTAGCTCGCCCGAGCGCGGGACAGGGGGGCCCTGCCTGCGCCCTTAAACGCCGACGCGCCTAGGTGTTCGGAGCGATGGGCACGAAGGAGAGCGACAGCTCGCCCCCTCCGCCCCCAGGCTTTCGGGTCGACCGTGCGATCCCGGTCGGCCGTCACCCGATCCTCGCGGTCTTCCCCGGGCTCGACCGGCTGGGGCCGGCGTCCCGGATCGAGACGGACCCGGGGAAGCGGGCGAGGCTGTTCGACGAGACCTGCATCGAGGTCGTCGACCAGGACCTGTGGATGTACGTGGCTCCGTGGGAGACCCCGCCGTTCGCCCGACGTCGGGGGTGGAACCCCGTCGTCGCGCCCGGCAAGGACTGCATCGTCGTCGGCCAGGGCCATCTTCGCGACAGCCCCGAGATGATCCTCTACCTCGACATCTACCACGAGCTGTGCCACATCCTCCAGCGTCGGGCCGGCGCGAACCTCTGGGAACCCGGGTTGAGCTACGTCGAGCGGACGACCGAGGTCGACGCGTACCGGTTCGTCGTCCAGGAGGCGAAGAGCCTCGGCGTGCCGGACGCCTACCTCCGGGAGTATCTCATGGTCGAGTGGATCTCCAAGAAGGAGCATCTGCAGCTCCTCGAGGCGGTCGGGGTGCCTCCGCCGCCGCGGGCTCGAGCGCCGCCCCGCTCCTAGGCCGGGCGACCCGGCAGCGGTCCGTTCGGGGCCCTCCGGGGACGACCGGCGCGTCGCGTCGTTGCGCGACGAACCGACCCTTTATCCTTCGCACCCAGGCTCCCGACTGTCCGGCCGCGGTGCGCGGAGCGTTGCGATGGACGTCAAGGCACGCACCGTCCTCCGACCGTCGACCAGCGACCTCTGGTTCCTCGCCTACCTCCCGCTCGCGATCTCGGACGGGATCGCGACGCCCCTGATCCCGCTGCTCGCCCTGCAGCACTTCGGCGCGAGCGCGTTCGCCGTCACGATCATCATCGCCGCGAGCGCGATGAGCCAGGTCCCGTTCACCATCCTGTGGGGGAACCTCTCCGACCGCGTCGCCCACCGGAAGTACTTCCTGGTCGGCTCGTTCCTGGCCACCGGCGTCTCGATCGTCCTGATCGCGCTCGCCCACGACCTGATCACGTACTTCTGGCTCAACGTCGTCGAAGGGCTCGCCTCCGCCGCGAGCGCGCCGATCGGGACGATGCTCCTGCTGGAGACACGCCACAAGCGCTGGTGGCCGCAGGACATCGGCCTGTTCGGGCTGATCAGCGGCATCGGCACCACGGTCGGCCTCGTCCTCGGCTTCGTCTGGCTGTTCGGGATCGGGAGGAACGCCCCGGCCGTCCAGGTGATGACCGGGCTCCTGCTGCTGAGCGGGGCGCTCGCGCTCGTCTCCGCCGGGGTCGCCTGGGCGTGGATCGAGGAACCGACCAACCGCGTCGACCGGCGGAGCGTCGCCGAGCTGCTCCACCTCCACCGGGGCCTCGTCGAGCGGGTCCGGAGCTTCCGCAACCGCCTCTCGGGGATCATCGACCTCACGCGGGCGCCGGTCGAGAAGCTTCCGGGGCGGGAGTTCCTCTTTCTCGCCGCCCTCGGGGTGATGAGCGTCGGCTTCGACATCTTCTACGGGCCGTTCCCGGTCTTCCTCTGGCAGGACGCGCACTTCTCCGACGCCGGCGTGTTCATCGTCTACCTGGGCTCCGCCGCGGCGTCGAGCCTGCTGTTCTTCCACTCCGGCAAGGCCGTCGAGGTCCACTCGCCGAAGGCGGTGTTCGTCGAGTCGCTCTACGCGCGGGTCGGTCTGATGCTCCTGTTCCTGTGGGCGCCGATCTACTTCTTCTTCGGCCTCGGCAGCCCCGCGCTCCTCGGCTGGCTGACCGCCCTCAACGCCCTGCTCGGCGTGACGTGGGCGTTCATCAGCACCGCGAGCACGCTGTTCCTCGTCCGCCTGGTCGGCCGGTCCGCGCGGGGGCGGGCGCTCGGGCTCTACAACGCGGTCGGCGGCGCGGGGAGCCTGATCGGGATCCTCCTCGGCGGATGGATGTACGCGACGTACGGGGTCCACTTCGCCTACACCGTGGCGGCCGCGACGGTCGTCGTCGGCGCGGTCCTGCTCGCCCCGATCCCCTACCACGTCTTCCAGGCGCCGAAGGCGGCCTCCCGTCGCCGGACGCTGCTCGGGAACGTGCGCGCGACGCTCGGCCCCGCCCTCCGACGGACGCGCTAGCCGAACATCTCCCAGGTCAGCGTCCGGATGACGTAGCCGAGCGCGACGTGCGCCAGGAACGTCTCGAGCTCGGGCCGGTAGTCCCGCACGACGCAGGAGCGGTAGCCGAGCTGGCCGACGGCGGCGGGGGTGCTCCCCTCGAGGATCGCGAACCTGCCGGTCAGGCGCTCGTGGATCGTGTAGGTGACCCCTCCGTAGTCGATCGTCATCGGCCCGAACGTCGACGAGCGGGTCTTCCACGACTCGTCGCCGACCTGGATGCGGATCTCGTCCGATTTCGCCTGGTAGGAGACCGTCGACTCGACGACCGTCGGCGCATCGGGACGGTAGAGGTGGTACTCGGTCGAGAAGAGCGCCGCGATCCGGCGCCCGAAGCCCTCCTGTTCGGCCTCGATCGGTCGGCCGACCCAGACCGCGTCGTTGACGCGGACCTCGATCACGTTCCTGAGGATGCGGGCCGTCGCCTGGATCATCCGCCCCGAAAGCCCGGCGACCCAGAGCGCGCCCCGGAGTAATAACGGGCGGTGGTTCGCCCGGCCCGGTGCCGGAAGACGCGCCCTCGGTCCCGGCGTCCGACCGGGCGGTCGGGATCGGCTTCTACCTCTCGACGTCGCCCGGCGTACCGGGCCGTCTGAAGGCGACCGCGGAGGAGTTCCGGGTCCGCGAGGTCTCGAGCTACCCACGGCCCGACCCGGCCGGCCCGTACACCGTGCTGCGCCTCGAGAGCCGCGGCTGGGAGCAGCACGAGCTCGCCGAGGCGGTCGCCCGGCGCCTGGGCCTCGCGCGCCGGTCGATCTCCTGGTCCGGGACGAAGGACCGCCGCGCCGTCTCCGAGCGTCTGTTCGCCTACCGGGGGCCCCCGCCGACCGGGGACCTCGGCCTCGCCGGCGTCACCGTCGTCGACGCCTACCCGTCCCGCGAGGGGCTCGTCCTGGGTCGGCACTACGCGAACGCCTTCGAGGTCCACGTCGGGGAGCTCGCCGAGCCGGCCTCGGCCCTCGCCACCTACCGTGCGGTCGAGGCCGAGCTCCGGGCCGCGGGCGGGTTCCCGAACTTCTTCGGAGCCCAGCGGTTCGGCGAGGTCCGGCCGATCACCCACGAGGTCGGGCGCTGGATCGTGCGGGGCGACCTGGCCCGGGCCGTCGACGCCTACCTCATCGACCGGCCCGCGAGCGGGGTGGAGGGGGCCGGCGACCGAGCGCGGGAAGCGTTCGGCGAGCATCGCGACGCCCGTCGGGCCCTGGGGGAGTTCCCGCACGAGTACCGCTTCGAGCGGTCGATCCTCGACCGGCTCGCGCACGGGGACCCGCCCGAGCGCGCCCTACGGGCCCTTCCCCACGAGCTCCGCCGTCTGTTCGTCCACGCGTTCCAGTCGTACGTGTTCAACCGGCACCTGAGCTCCCGTCACGACGCCGGCCTCCCGCTCGACCGGCCGGTCGTCGGCGACATGGTCGTCCGACTCGGGCGCGACGGGACGTACCGGGGGCAGGATGTCGCCCCGGTCGGGGAGGAGAACCTGCCGGAATGCACGGAGCTGGTGCGCCGCGGGCGTGCCCTCGTCGCCGGACCGCTGGTCGGTGCGTCGACGCGTCTGGCTCCGGGTGAGCCCACCCGCCTGCTCGAGCGGATCCTCGCCGAGGAGCAGGTCGCCCCGGCGTCGTTCAGCGTCCCCGCCGCCCCAGAGCTCGGGAGCGAAGGGACCTGGCGCGCGTTGCTCGTCCCGCTCCCACCGCTCGGCCTCGAGGCCGACGCGACCGGCGTCTGGTTCCGGTTCTCGCTGCCCAAGGGCGCCTACGCGACGGTCGCCCTGCGCGAGTTCCTGAAGCCGGGCCCGGGGCCGAGGGCCCCGCTGCCGGGCGTCTCGTCCGGTCCCCCTTCAACTTGAGACCCTACCGCTCGTCCTCGAGCGGGCGCGTGGCGTGTCGAGGACGTCGTCCACGCGGAGGGCGCCGACCCCGTGGGTGCGACGGGGGCTGACGTCGGCGTCGATCGTCACGGAAGGCGGAGACGTCAGGTCGCCCCGGAACCCCCCCGGGAAGCCTCGGGCGTCGGCCCGGCCGGCGGCACCGAGGGGCGCGGGCCCGCTCCAGCCGAGCCTACTAATACCCGAGTCCGGAGTCCGTTGCCGGAGCCACATCCCGGGATGGCGATCGAGAGCGTCCGGCCGTTCTTCGCGCCGCTCTCCGAGCACGTCCTGCCGAGGCCCGACCTCGACGGGGCGCCCCCGCGGGTGCCGACGGGGGTGCCGGACTTCGACTATCTCACCGGCGGGGTCCCGGCCGGCTCGCTCGTCCTCCTCGTCGGCGAGGCGGGCGCCGGGCACCAGGAGTTCGCCCTGACGTCCGCGGTCCACCTGATGCTCCACTACGACGACCCGGAGCTCCATCGCTTCTACCTGGGGAGCGCCCGCGGCCCGTTCGTCTATCCGGAAGGGGTGGCGTACGTCAGCTTGAGCCGCTCGCGCGAGCAGGTCCTGGACGAGCTCCGGGGCTCGTTCACCGGCACCTACCCCGAGACGTTCGTCCGGCACCTCTCGTTCTACGACCTCTCGCCCACGTACTTCCGCGACACCGTCGTCCCGTCGACCTGGGCGTCGCTCCCCGGGCCGATCCTCTCCGGCGGCCAGCCCAACGGGGGGTCGGCGGAGGGGCCGCTCCGCGCTCTCGCGGACGCGCTCGACGCGAGCGGGCCGAGCAACCTCGTGGTCGTCGACTCCCTCACCGACCTGCTCGTCCGCCAGGGGATCGAGGCGAACGACGTCCTGACGATGCTGAAGGGGCTCCGTCGTCGGGCGAAGAGCTGGGGCGGGGTCGTCTACCTGCTCCTGTCGCAGGGGGTCGCCCCCGCAGCGGTGGAGCACGCCGTCGCGGACTCGGTCGACGGCGTCCTCGAGTTCCGCTGGACGACCAGTGCGAACTACTCGCACCGCCAGCGGTCGATGCTGATCCCGAAGTTCATGCCGGTCCTCTCCCGGATCCCGGCCGAGTACCACGGTCGGTTCGTCATCCGCGTCAGCGCCTCCAACGGGCTCGTGACCACGCAGTATGAGCGAGTCTAGCCCGGCGGCCGCCCCGGCGAAGGTGCCGACCGGCGTCGCCGGTCTGGACGAGATGCTCGGCGGGGGGTTCCCGAGCGGGCATGTCGTCCTCGTCACGGGGCTGCCGGGCACCGGGAAGACCTGCCTCGCGCTCCAGTTCCTCCTCGAGGGTACTCGACGCGGCGAGAAGGCGGTCTTCCTCTCGCTCGAGGAGGACGTACCCCAGCTCCTGGAGACGGCCCGGCAGTTCGGCTGGTCCGTCGACGACGCGGTCGACCGCGGCCTCCTCAAGGTCGTCCGGCTCGACCCGAAGGAGACCCGCCAGAGCCTCCACCGGATCCAGGGCGAGCTCGGCCACGAGCTCACGAGCCTCGGTGCCCGGCGGATCGTCGTCGACTCGGTCTCGCTCCTCAACATGCTGTCCGACGACGAGCCCGGGCGGCGGGCAACCCTCTTCTCCCTCGCCGCGGCGTGCCGCTCGAGCGGCGCGACGACCGTCCTCACCGCCGAGGCCGACCCGCTCCACGCCGAGGTCAGTCGCGACGGCCTCTCCGAGTACGTCGCCGACGGGGTCGTCGTCCTCGGCTACCGGACGGCGGTCGACGGGCATCGGGTCGGCCTCGCGCTGCGGGTGCTGAAGATGCGCCGGACGGCACACGCCCGCTCCGTCCAGCCGTACTCCATCGGACCGAACGG
>DASPQN010000056.1:0-12622 GCA_035624925.1 Thermoplasmata archaeon | reverse complement strand
CTCCGGCCCTACCTGGACCACCTGTTCGTCTCGCTCGACGGGATCGGCCCGACGCACGACCTCCTGCGCGGGATCCCCGGCTCGTTCGACCGAGCGGTCGAGGGGATCACCGTGGCCCGGCGGCACCTCCCCACGTCCATCAGCAGCACGCTCACGAAGGCGAACCTCTCCCAGGCCGAATCGCTGGTCGAGCTCGCCGAGAAGCTCCGGGTGAGGGTGACGTTCCAGGTGGCGTACGACTACTCCACCGCGGAGTCGATGGCCCCGCTCCGCGAGCAGCTGAAGGAGACGCTCGAGCGGCTCCTCGAGCTCAAGCGCGACGGCGCCCCGATCCTGCAGTCCCGGGAGTACTTCGAGGCGATCCTCGCGTCGTGGTTCGGCGGGAGCGGCTGGCGCTGCAAGCCGTGGCTCACGATCAACCTCGACCCCCAGGGGCGGATCGTGATGCCGTGCTACGTCCTTCGCGAGTACAGCGGGACGCAGCCGGTGTGGGACGTCGACGTCGCCGAGCTCTGGAACTCGTTCGACTGGAGCGAGTGGGAGGGGTGCAACAAGTGCGCGCTCAGCTGCTACCTCGAGCCGTCGTTGTTCTCGTGGGGGAATCCGTCCATGGTGAACGAGCGCCTCGTCGAGCCGATGACGTTCTACATCTCGCAGGCGATCGCCGGCGGCAGCCCGAGCTGACCCCGGGGGCCCTCGCGGACGACGGCCGGGCGTCCCGCGCACCGTCGCCCCGGCGGCGCCGACGGTCGGCCGGCGCCCGACGCCGCCCTCGTGCCGGCGGTTCGGCACGCTCTTAGGCTCGCTCCGCCCTCGTGTCGACCGCGGGCCTGTAGCTTAGCCTGGACAAAGTACTGGCCTTCTAAGCCAGCAGTCTCGGGTTCAAAGGCCCCGGGCGAGACGCCCGTGGCGGAGACTCCCGACAGGCCCGTTCCTACTCGGTGAGCCCGACCTTCGCCGCGCAGTCGTCGCAGAGGAGCGCGTGGGGCTGGGGAGGGAGCGGCTTCCCGCACAGCGGGCAGGCCGCACGAGCGTCCGCCGCGGCGATCAGCTCCTGGACGCTCGTGCGGAGCTCCGGACGGACCGGCGCCGGGGACGCCGCCGCCGAAGCGCCCCGCACCGGGAGGAACGAATCGATCCGGGCGCGGTAGACCCCGGTCCGCGGGTCGAACGAGGCGTACCGCTGCTGCACGAGCGTCTGGAGCGCGGAGTCGACGAGCTCCCGGACCCCGCCGAAGACGTGGGTCAGGTCGATCACGGTGAGCCCGTTCGACTCGACGAGGACCTCGAGGCACCGGGAGGCGAGGAGCGAGAGGTGGCCCCGGGCCAGCTTCCGGTCGAGGCCCCAGGCGATGCGGGAGCTCCTCCGGACCCGCCGGGCGGCGGCGAACCGTCCGGCGCGGGGGTCGCACAACAGGGTGGAGTGGACGAGGTCGAGCTCGTACCGGACGCGTTCCTCCGCGAGATAGAGCAGCACCGCGACCCCGAACGGCAGCGCCGACACCGCGCGGCACGCGGCCGTGCCCTGCTCGAGCGTCCCGACCAGCCCCGGGAGCCGGGGCCGGGGGCCGCCCGTCGTCTCCGGGGCGTCGTCCCTCCGCGAACGGACGAGGTAGTGCTCGCGCAGGAGGAAGCGCGCGATCGCCCGGCGCGGCGCGGCCCCGTCGGGGCCGTACAGCTCGGCAGACCCGTCGTCGTGGAAGACGAGCCGGTCGAACGGGGTCAGGAACTCCCAGTCGGCGGGCGAGCCCGCCGCGCGTTCGAGGCGGAGCTCCCCGGTCCGGGGCGTGACGGTCGGGTCGGCGAGGATCGCGTAGAACGACGAGTACGCGCGCCCCTCGACCGCGAGCGCGACCGGACCGACGGCCCGCCGCCGCCGGCCCACGAACTCCTCGTAGGCGCGGGCCAAGCCCCGGGCCGCGTGCTCGTCGAACCTCTCCTGGGCGAGCCCCCGAGCGATCTCCTCGAGCTCAACCGACGAGACGGTGCTCACGCCGCTCCTGCTCCCCGAGAACACACCGGTACACGGAGATAAAGCGCCGGGCCATCGACTCGAGGGAGCGGTTCTCGCGGACCCATCTCGCGGCGGCGTCCCCGAGCCTCCGGCGCTCCGCGTCGTCCCGGGCGAGCTCGGCGATCGCCGTCCCGAGGACCCCGGCCGACCGAGGGTCGACGACCCGGCCGGTACGCCCCGCCTCGACCACCTCGGCGGCGCCCCCGACCGCCGGCGCGATCACCGCGGTGCCGCACGCCATCGCTTCCAGGAGGGCGACGCTCGACGTGTCGCTCGTCGACGGGAGGACGAACACGTCCGTCTGGCCGAGGAGCGCGGCCTTCTCCTCCTCCGCGACCGGGCCGACATACCGGCACCGGGACGCGAGCACCGGGTCCTCCGCGAGGCGCGCGCGGACCGCCGCCTCCTCCGGTCCGCTACCCCCGACGATCCCTCCGACGTTGGTCTGGCCCGCGGCGTGGGCGAACGCGTCCAGGAACCGATGCACGCCCTTGTCGCTCGTCAGCCGGCCGAGGTAGGTCACCAGCGGGGCCGACGAGAGCCCGCAGCGGGCCCGCCAGTCCGGCACCTCGGCCCCGGGCCGGAACCGCCCGACGTCGATCCCGTTCGGCACGACCTCGACCGCGTGGCGGAACGGTTTGCTCGCGCTCTCGACGAGCGTCGCCCGCGCGGCCTCGGAGGGCGCCGTGGCCAGGTCGCACCGGTAGTACGTGCCGAGGTTCCACCACCACGCGACGCGGAAGAACAGCGGGACGAGCAGCTTCGGCGGCACGCTCTCGCGCATCGCGTCGAGGTTGGTGTGGAACGTGCCGACGAGCGGGCGGTGGGCGTGCCGGGCCGACAGGAAGCCGGTGGTCCCGAGGAGCCCCGGGGTGTGCAGATGGACCACGTCGGCGTGCTTCGCGGCGTCGCCGACGACGCGGAACGGGAAGACGGGCCAGCGGTACTCGCCGTAGAGGGGCACGGGCAGGGACCGGAGCCGGTGGACCTCCACCCCGTCGACCATCGCCACCCGGGCGGAGGGCCCCCGGGCGGTCCGCGGCGCGTAGACCCGCACCGTGTGGCCCTGGGCCGCGACCGTCCGGGCGAGGCCGCTCGTCACCTGCGCGACGCCGTCGCGCATCGGAGGATAGGAGTCGGAGAAGTAGGCGATCTCCATGGACGTGGTCCTCGCTCAGCCTCCCGCGTGGCGGCCTACGTCGGCGACGCGCGCGGAGGAGCCGAGCGGTCGACGACCTCCGCGAACAGCCGCTCGAGCCGGCTCGCGTCCGTCCCCGAGAGCGACCGGGGGTCGTAGGAGACGATGAGCGCCGAGCCGGTCGCCTGGACCTGCTCGACGAGCCAGCGGGCGAACCGCAGCGTCACCTCGGGACCCTCCTCGCTGACGAAGAACTCGAGGGCGTCGACGTAGACGAGCGCGCCGCCCGGCGACTCGAGGGGGGCCCGGAGCCGGCCCGCGACCTCGCCCGGCGAGAGGTGGCCGGCGGATGAGCCCCCGCTCTCCCGGACCGCGACCGCGAGGGTCTCGCCTCGTGGCTCCCCGAGCTCCGGCGGGCGGAGCGAGACCAGGGCGAGGCGCGGGAACGCCGGACGGGAGACGCGCAGGAGCTCGACGGCCCGCTCCGGCCGCACCTCGCGGACGAGCACCGTCGCCTTCGGGGCGACCGGCGGGGGCACACCGGCGGCGGTCGGGACCCGCCCGCCGAGGTAGCCCGTCGAGCGCGGCTCCCGGACGAGCTCGCCGAACGGGCGCGTGCGGGGCGGCGCGAGGAGGCTGCGCCGCTTCAGGTCGACCTCCTCGGCGAGCCGCGCGAGCCGGCTCTGGATCAGCGCCCGCAGCTCCTGGTTGGTCCGCCCGCGCGAGGCGTGGGCGAGGAGCTCCCGGAGCGCGGTCCGCAGCCCCTCCTCGTAGCCGGCGGCGTAGGTCCTCGCGTACTCCTCGTCGGCGGGCGGCTCGTCGGCGTCCGACGCCGCGTCGCCGGGCCGCTCGGAGGCCGTCACGCCCGGGCCCGGTCCGTCGCGTGGGGTGCGGACGGGACCTCCGCCTTCGGGGGCCCCGGGGTCGGGGCGGCCCCCGCGTCGTCCACGGGAGCGAACTTGTAGCCGTAGTGGATCACGCCGGCGGCGCCCTCCTCGCGGAGCTTGCGGAACGTCGCGTGGACCTTGAGGCCGATGCGGACCGACGCCGGGTCGACGTCGACGACCTGGCCGGTGAGGATCGGGCCCTCGACGGTCTTGACCAGCGCCACGACGTACGGGACTTGGATCTCGAATCCTTCGGCCGCCTCGTGGACGACCGTGTAGGAGAACACCTCGCCCGAGCCCGAGAGCTGGAACGGTACCATCCGCTCGATCGACGCGCGATGGCGCGTGCACCCCGGGCAGACCGGCCGGGGCGGGAAGAACACGGTACCGCAGTCGAGGCACTTCGAGCCTCCGAGGTTGTACCTCCGGGGGGTCTCGCGCCAGAACCGAGCGATCGACATCGTCCCCCCTCCTACCCCGCCCTCTCGAGCAGATGGACGACCGACGTCGCCCCGGTCCCCCCGAGGTCGTGCGCGAGGCCGAGCGTCGCGCCGGAGACCTGGCGCTCCTGCGCCTCGCCGCGGAGCTGCCGGACGAGCTCGACGACCTGCGCGACCCCGACCGCGCCGAACGGGCGTCCCTGCGCCTTGGTCCCGCCGGACGGGTTCACCGTCGGGCGCCCGCCGAGCCCGAACCGGCCGTCCGCGAACTCGGGGCCCGCTCGGCCCCGCTCGACGAACCCGAGGTCCTCCAGCCCGACCAGCGGGCAGATCGAGTACGCGTCGTGGATCTCGGCGACCTGGACGTCGGTCGGAGCGCGCCGCGCGCGGGTGAACGCCTGCCGGGCCGCCTCGACCGTCGCGCCGACGCTCGTGACGTCGGCCCGGTGGTGGAGGGCCATCGTGTCGCAGGCGACCTGGCTCGCGGCGATCCGGACCGGGGTGTCGGTGTGGCGGCGGGCCTCCTCGAGCGGGCCGAGGACGACCGCGGCCGCCCCGTCGGAGAACGGCGCGCAGTCGAGGACGCCCAGCGGCTCGGCGATCGGCGGGGCACCGACCACCTGCTCGACGGTGAGGCGGTTGCGGAAGTGCGCGTTCGGGTTCTTCGCGCCCATCTCGTGGGCGTGGACCGAGACGCGGGCGAGCTGTTCCCGGGTCGTCCCGTAGACGTGCATGTGCCGCCGGGCGACCAGGCCCCACAGGGCCGGGAGCGTGGCGCCGAAGACGACCTCCCACTCGTGGTCGGCGGTCGAGGCGGTGATCTGCGTCGCCGCCTCGTCGGGCACGTCGGTGAGCTTCTCGGCCCCGCCGACGACGACGTAGTCGTACAGCCCGCTCGCGACGGCGAGGTAGCCTTGGTGGAGGGCGAGCGCGCCCGACGCCCCGCCCCCCTCGACCCGCATCGAGGGGAGGTGCCGACCGGCGAGCCCGGCGTAGTCGAGGATGAGCGGGGCGATGTGCTCCTGGCTGATCAGGCTCCCGCTCGCCATGTTGCCGAGGTAGAGCGCGTCCAGGTCGGCCGACGAGAGCTTCGCGTCGACGAGCGCCTGGAGGCCCGCCGCGATCCCGATCTCGCGGAACGAGCGGTCCCACAGCTCGCCGAACTTCGTCTGCCCGACCCCCACGACGGCGACCTCCCGCATCGCTCAGCCCTCCGCCATGCGGATCTTGCCACGGAACTTCGCGTACACCGCGTACGGGATCTCGACGCCGTGGTCGAGATAGTACTGGACGGGCCGGCCCGTCCCCCGGTCGAACGCGCCGAGCTCGTCGGTCGTCTCGAGGTCGAACGCGTCCGAGCCGGCCCCCGAGCCGTAGCCGACCACGAGGACCCTCTCGCCAGGTCCGGCGTGGTCGAGGACGTTCGCGAGGCCGAGGAGCGCCGCGCCGGAGTAGGTGTTGCCGAGGTACGGGGTGACGAGGCCGTAGCGCATCTGCGCCTCGGAGAAGCCGAGCTGCTTACCGACGCGCTGCGGGAACTTCCCGTTCGGCTGGTGGAAGACGACGTGCCGGTAGTCCTTCGGGCTCGAGCCGACCGCCTCGAACATGGCGCGCGCGCACTCGGTGACGTGCCGGAAGTAGGCGGGCTCGCCGGTGAAGCGGCCGCCGTGGCTCGGGTAGCGCTGTCCCTCCCGGCGCCAGAAGTCCGGGGTGTCGGTGGTGTAGGACAGGGTGCGGTGGACGCGGCAGATCACCTTCTCCCGGCCGAGGACGAACGCGGCGCCCCCGGCGCTCGCCGAGTACTCGAGGGCGTCGCCCGGCGCGCCCTGTGACGTGTCGGTGCCGATCGCGACGCCGTAGCGGATCATGCCGGCGCCGACCAGGCCGAGGCAGGTCTGGATCGCCGCCGTCCCCGCCTTGCACGCGAACTCGAAGTCCGCGGCGGTGAGGTGGGGCGTCGCGCCGACGGCCTGGGCGACGACCGTCGCCGTCGGCTTCACCGCGTACGGGTGGGACTCCGAGCCGACGTAGATCGCCCCGATCGCCTGGGGGTCGATCGCCCCCCGGGCGAGGGCGGTGCGCAACGCCTCCGTCGAGATCGTGATCGTGTCCTCGTCGGGCGCCGGGACGCTCTTGCGGACGACGTTGAGCCCCTGGCCGACGCTCTCCCCGTCGGCGCCCCAGACGCGTCCGATCTCGGTCGGCGTGATCCGGTACCGCGGCACGTACGCTCCGTAACTGACGATCCCTGCTTCCATCGAACGATCTCCTTGCTACAGTTCCTCGAGCCGCTCGAGCACCGCCGGCGCCGCGAGCGACGTCGTGAGGAGCGGGATGTTCTCGACCTCGGAGAGCCGGATCGCGAGCGCGTCGATCCGGCCCGGGTTCGCGAAGACGACCGCGGCCGGCTTGAGCGGGTGGGCGCGGATCGCGACCATCGGCGAGCGGCCGTACTTGACGTTCGCGAAGACGAGCGCCCGCTGCGTCGTCCAGCCGTAGACCTCGACGAACCGGCTCGAGTCCATCGACAGGATCGCCCGCGGGGCGTCGACGACCGTGAAGCCGTGGATGTCGCGATGCAGGTCGACGCGGCTCACCGCGCGCGCCTCGAGCCGGTCCGCGAAGTTCCGCAGGGGCATCGCCACGGCGAACTCCCGCAACCCGAGGATCCCGTCCGAGCGCTCCGGCACGGCCCGCGGAGGGCCGAACCGGTCCCCACCCTGGCGGTCGAGGGCCAGCAGGCCGTCGACGTACCGCCGGATGAAGCCGGCACCGGGGCTCGAGCGGCGCTCGCTCTCGTAGTCGCTGATCACCGACGGGACGGTGTCCAGCTGGCGCGCAAGGTCGCGCTGGGAGACCTTGAAGTCCTCCCTCCACTTGCGCAGGGTACGCCCCGGGTGGGGCGAGAGGACGACCTCCCCGGCGATCTTCTCTCGGATCTCCGGATGCACGGGCCGGAACGAGCCGTCCGCGCTATAAATCGGTGACCTTCCTGTCGTTCCCCCTTGTCGACACCTGCCGATATCCCCGGGGGCCGGACGAGTGGACCGGGCGAGAGGTTCCGACGCGGCGGTGCGGCCACCGCGCCCTTTGAACTCGCGACCTCTACCTTGCCAAGGTAGCGATCTTCCGCTGATCTACCGGCCCACCGGGCACGGGCGAGGAGCCCCGAGCATTAACTCCTTCGTCCGGGTCGCCCCGGTCGGCGGGCCACCGCCGTCGCCTCGTCCCTCCGAGCGAACCCTTATCCTTCGCTGGCCGGTCCGGGCCGCGATGGTGGAGGGGGGGTCGTCCGGCGAGCCGATCGACGTTCTCGTGCGGAGCTCCCGCGAGCTGCTCCGACCGGAGGAGCTCGTCCGCGAGGTGACGGTCGACATCGTCAAGGACGAGATCCGTAAGCATCTCGAGAAGACGCTCCACGACGACCCGAAGCTGGAAGCGGACCTCCGCGAGGCCGTCCGCGACCTGCTGGCCGCCCGGGCGTCGGAGTACGCCGCGGTCCTGCGCGTCGGGACCGCGACCGCCCGCCTCGGGCTCGCCGCGCTCCCGCCCGAGGTCCGCCGGGCGTTGACGAAGGACCTGGTCGACATCGTCTCGAAGGAGCTCGGCCAGATCGTCGAGAGGTCGCTGTAGCCGATGGCCCCCGCGCCCGAGCCGGTCCGCATCTACGAGCTCAAGCGCATCGACGTCGAGGGCGCGATCGTCATCGACGGCTTCCCGTCGGTCGGCCTCGTCAGCTCGATCGTGGCGAACTACCTGGTCGACACGCTCCAGATGGAGCAGATCGGGATCGTCGAGTCGCCCTCGTTCCCGACGGTCTCCCTCGTCCGGAACGGGATCCCGCAGCACCCCGTGAGGATCTACGCCGGCCGACCGAAGACCGACCGCTCCGGCCAGGGCGCCGACAAGATCGTCGCCTTCGTCTCCGAGTTCCATCCCGCCCCTACGGTGATCCCGCCGCTCGCGACCGCGATCCTCGACTGGGCCCAGGAGCAACGCTGTTCCCTCCTGGTCTCGCCGGAGGGGCTGGTCGTCGACACGCCCGCGGGGCCCCCGCGCCGGGGCCGCGCCGGCCTCCAGGACGTGAAGGTCTTCGGGATCGCGAGCACCCGCAAGGCGCGGGAGCTCTACATCGACCCGAACACGATCCCGTTCACCGAGGGCGTGATCACGGGCATCGCCGGCGTCCTGCTCAACGAGGGCCGCCGCCGGGGGTTCGACGTGCTGACGTTCCTCGCCGAGGCCCAGGCGGACTACCCGGACGCGCGCGCGGCCGCGAAGGTGATCGAGACGATCAACCGGATCCTGCTGCGGAGCCCGCTCGACCCGGTCCCGCTCTACGCCGAGGCCGAGCGGATCGAGCAGCAGCTGCTCCAGATCCAGCGGCGGGCCGCCGAGCGGGCCCGGCCCGAGGGCGCGGTGCCGGCGTCGCAGCCGATGTACCGCTAGTCCGGCGCTCGGGGACCAGCTCGAGGAGCTCCCGGACCCCCGCGATCAGCGCCCGGGCGTCCGCCCGGTCGTTGTAGAGGTAGAACGACGCGCGCACGTTCCCCGGGAGGCCGCGCGCCTCGTAGAACGAGTGCACGCAGTGCTGCCCGGAGCGGACCAGCACGTCGTGCCCCTCGTCGAGGTAGACCGCCGCGTCGTGCGGGTCGACGCCGTCCAGGGTGAACGCGTAGATGCTCGGGTGCTCCCGGGGGTCCTTGGGGCCGAGCAGATGCACCCGCGGCTCGTCCGAGAGCGCGCGGTCGACCTCCCGGGTGAGCGCGAGCTGCTGGCCCTCGACCTCCTCCAGCCCGACGCGGTCCAGGAAGGCCAGGGCCGCTCGGGCCCCGAGGACCCCCGCGTAGTTCTGCAGTCCCGCCTCGAACCGGTGCGGGGGCGGTCGCAGGGCGTGGTCGTCCCGGGTCGTCCACTCCACCGTCTCCCCGCCGAGCAGGAGCGGCCGGAGCGACCCGAGCAGGTTCGGGTCCGCGAGGAGGACGCCGACGCCCGTCGGCCCGAGCATCTTGTGCGCCGAGACCGCGTAGGCGTCGACCTCGAAGCGGTCGAGCTCCACCCGCCGGTGGGGCGCCGCCTGGCAGCCGTCGAGAAGGACCTTCGCGCCGCGGTCGTGGGCACGCTCCACGATCTCCGGGAGCGGCAGGGTCCGCCCGTCGAGGTTCGAGGTGTGGAAGACGCTCACGAGGCGGGCGCCGCGGGCCAGGGCGTCCTCGAACGCGTCGCCGTCGAACGGGCGGTCGTCCGGCAGGGGGAACGTGTCGAGGCGGACGCCCCGCTCGCGCGCGAGGCGCTGCCAGACGACGAGGTTCGAGTTGTGCTCCCGGTCGCTGACCAGGACGCGGTCGCCCCGGGTCCACGGCAGGCCCTGGCCGACGAGGTTGATCGCCTCGGTCGCGTTCCGGAGGAAGACGACCCCGCCCGGGTCGCGCCGGCGGAAGAAGCCGGCGAACGCCTCGCGGGCCTCTTCGTACCGACGGCCGACCTCCTCCGAGTACCGGTGCAGGCTTCGTCCTGCGCACCCCGGATAGTCCGCGTAGTACTCCTCCATCGCCTGGAGCACGTCCCGGGGAACGAGCGAGAGGCACGCGGAGTCGAGGTAGCTCGGCGGACGGGCCCCGCCCCGAGGACGGAGCGCCGGGAACCTCGAGCGCACCCGGGCGACGTTCATCGACCCGCGCGCTGTAGGCCGGTCGCCGCGGCCGCGAGCACGGCCGCGCCGACGACCATCGAGCGCTCGTCCGGGGCGAACGTGGCGCTGTGCAGGCTCGCGGGCGCACCGGGCCCGGCCACCCCGAGCCGAAGGAACGTCCCCGGCACCCTCTCGAGGAACCGCGAGAAGTCCTCCGCGCCCATGAGCGGCTGCTCCACCTCGACGACGGACTTCCGGCCGAACTCGACCGCGAGCGCCCGGACGACCGTGGCCGTCGCCTCCGGCGGGTTGACGAGTGCCGGGTAGCCACGCCGGTAGCCGACCGCCGCGCGCGCCCCCAGGCTCGAGGCGATCGCCCGGACCCTGCGCTTGAGCGCCCGCTCCAGGAGGTCCCGCGTCGCCGCGCGGACGGTCCGCACCGTCCCCTCGAGGACGACCTCGTCGGGCAGGATGTTGTCCCGCGTCCCGCCATGGATCGACCCGACGCTCACGACGACCGGCTCGCACGGGTCCCGCACCCGGCTCGCGAGCGCCTGGAGGCCGGTGACGATCTCGCTCGCGACGAGGATCGCGTCCGGTCCTTGGTGGGGCGTCGAGGCGTGCCCGCCCCGACCGCGGACGGTGATGCGGAACGTGTCCGAGGCCGCCATGAACGGGCCGGCCTTCCATCCGACGGTCCCGAGCGGGAGCCCGGGGTCGACGTGCTGGCCGACGACGAAGTCGACCTTCGGGCGGTCGAGGCACCCCCGTTCGATCATCGGGAGCGCGCCCCCGACCGACCCTTCCTCCTCGGCCGGTTGGAACAGGAGCTTCACCGGGCCGGCGAGGGCGCCGGGCTGGCGGCTCAGCAGCAGGGCCGCGCCGAGGAGCGACGCCATGTGGATGTCGTGCCCGCATGCGTGCATCGCCCCGGGCTTCCGGGAGCGGAACGGCAGACCGGTCGCCTCGGTGATCGGCAGCGCGTCCATGTCCGCGCGGAGGGCGACCACCGGCCCCGGACGGCCCTCGCCGAGCAACCCCACCACCGCGGGAACGTCGTCGAACGTCGTCGTCGGCACCCCCAGCTCGCGGAGGGCGCGGACGACCTTCTCTCGGGTCCGGTGCTCCTCGCCGGACAGCTCGGGCTCCTCGTGGAACGCCGCCCGCCAGGCTCGCATGGCGGGCAGGGCACGACGGGCCGCGGGGGTCCAGGCGACGGACGCGTCCGACACCGCCGAACGAGCCGTTCGTCCGCTATAACTCGCTCGCACCGGGGGCCGGCGGCGGCCCGCGCGGGCGCCCTCCCCGGGCCAAGAGCACGTCCTGAGCCGACCCCGCGGGACGGAGCGACCGGAGCTCGAAGGTCGTCGCGCCGTCCGGCCGCGGGAGCCCGAACCGGTTGAACCAGACGGCCCGGATCCCTGCGCCGGTGGCCCCCATCACGTCGCTCGTCCACGAGTCCCCGAGCATCGTGGCCTCGTCTGCCCGGACCCCGGCCGTGGAGAGCGCAACGTCGAAGATCCTACGGTCCGGCTTCGCCGCCCCGACCGCCTCCGAGACCACCAGGCCATCGATCCAGGGCCCGATGCCGAGGAAACGTACCTTCTCCTCCTGCTCGGCGACCTCGTTGTTCGTGACGACGACGACCCTGACCCGCCGGTGGAGTCGCTGGACGAGCTCGCGGGCGCCCGGCACGGCCCGTCGGAGTCGCTGGTAGTGGGCACGGTAGCTGCCAGAGAGCGTCGCCGCCTCCGCGGGGGAGAGCTGCCGCCCGCAGGAGAGGGCGACCCTGCGCCACCGCTCCGTCCGAGCTTCGTCGAGGCTGGTCCTCCCCGGTCGGGCATACGGGGCCACGGCATCGAGGAGCCGGAGGTACTCCCTCCAGAGGTCGTCGAGCGGTCGCCGCCGCAGGAACGACCTCGACCTTCGTAGCGAGGCTATCGCTGCCCGACAGGTCAGGGAGTGGTCGAAGATCGTGTCGTCCATGTCGACGAGGACCGCACGCGGGCCCGTCGCCGGCGGCCTGCTCTCGCGGCTCACGTGCCGTCGGAGGGAGCCGGAGCCATGACGGTTGCGTGGTCCGCCGCCGGGCCTCGGGCGGGCGGGCCCAGGTCGACCCGGGGAAGGGGGGCCCCCCCACCGTGCTCGGGCCCGTGCACGGGGCCGGCGGAGGCCCGGAGTGACGCCGCCACGAGGCGGATGCGCCCCCGGCAACCCCAGTCTCCGTGCCTCGCCTCGCGGTGAAAGCCAGCCCGGACCCGTCGACCCGACCGGAGATCCCGAGGTGCGCCCCTTTTATACCAGCGCTTACTTATCAAAGCAGGCGTCCCCGCTCCTGAGCCGGCGCTCGGGGCGGTCCGCTCGAGGCAAGCACCACCATGGCGAAGATTCTGGGCATCGACCTGGGTACGAGCAACTCGGCCGCGGCCGTCCTCGAGGGCGGCCGACCGCAGATCATCCCGAGCGCCGAGGGGACGACGGTCGGCGGCGGGAAGGCGTTCCCGTCGTACG
>DASPQN010000055.1:0-29969 GCA_035624925.1 Thermoplasmata archaeon | reverse complement strand
CGGACCGAGCCTCGGGCGCGGGCCGCCACGTAGGTCGCGAGCACGCTCGAGCGGGAGCCGGTGACGACCGCCTGCTCGGCGTTGACGACGACGATCGCTTCCCCGGCGAGCAGTCGCTGGGCGATCCGGCTCGCCGCGCGGCCGAGGACGAGCCCGCTCGCGTCCACGACCGTCGGGCTGGGACCTGGAGCGGCGTGCGGTTCAGGCAAGGAGCCTCACCCCCGAGCCGTCCGGATGGGACTTGACGAGCTCCCGGAGCGTCACGGCCGCCCCGCCGGCCGCGTGGATCTTGCCTCGGGCCTCGGCGGAGAACCCGAACGCCGCGACGGTCAGTCGCTTCGCGAGGCGGCCGTCCGCGAGGAGCTTGCCCGGCACGACGACCGTCTCGCCGGCCTGGGCGAGGCGCTCGAGCTGTCCGACGTTGACCGGAACGACCTGATGGCGGGGGCGCTCGAGGCGCTCCGCGACCGCGGCCCAGACGGGGGCGGCGTGCGCCCGGGACGCCTTCTTGAGCTCGCCGACGAGGCGGACGAGCTCCGGATTATCCTTGCGACGGCGTGCCGCCATAGAGGGAGGTCGCTCGACCCGGGTGCGCGATATAAGCGTTGCCGAGCGGACCGGACCGGCGGCGGTCGGATCGGCGCCGCGGGCGCGTCCCTCTCGCGCGACGCGAGGCCGCTCACCGCCGGTACCGCCGTTCCTGTTGCCGCCAACGATTAAATATGAAGGTCGGCCGTTGCCGCTCGAGGCGTTCGCGATGCGCAAGTTCCTCACCGAGCTCCGAGGCAAGACCGTGATGACCGGCGACGGCCAGATCCTTGGCATGATCGACAACTTCGTCGTCGACACCCTCACCGGCGGGATCGCGCACGTCCTCGTCACGCCCAGCGAGGACGTCGAGCAGCGCCTGTTCCAGAGCGACGCGTCGGGCCGCCTCGTGCTCCCCTTCAAGAGCATGCGCGCGGTCAAGGACGTCGTCGTGATGGACATTGGGAAGTGAGCCCGTAGGCCCCCCGTTCGTCTCCGTCGTCATCACCACCCGCAACGAAGAGCCGCACGTCGGCGGGCTCCTGGAGAGCCTCGCCGGCCAGGAACCGCCGTTCGAGGTCGTTCTCGTCGACGCGGAGAGCCGGGACCGCACCGTGGCGGTCGCCGAGGAGTTCGGCGCACGCCACCCGGGTCTCCTCCGCATCGTCCGGAAGCCGTGCTCCCGGGGGGGCGGCCGCAACCTGGGGGTGAAGGCGGCCCGCGCCGACTACGTGGCGTTCATCGACGGGGACTGCGTCGCCGACCCCCACTGGCTCGCGACCCTGCGGCGGGGGGCCGGACCGTCGACCGTCGTCGCGGGGAGGACCCTGACCCTCGGCAAGCCGAAGTACGGGGAGCTCGAGCGCGTCGAGCTGTTCCAGGGAGGGTACGACGTGACGTACCCGTCGTGCAACCTCCTCTACCCGCGCGCGCTGTTCGACCGGCTCGGCGGTTTCGACACGCGGTTCATCACCGCCGAGGACATCGACCTCAACCTCCGCGCGGTCCGGGACGGGACGTCGATCCGCTACGACCCGGAGGCGATCGTCCTGCACCACATGCGCGGGACGTTCGTCCGGTTCCTCTACCAGGCGTTCTGGAACGGGTACGGCCGCAAGCAGCTCACGGAGAAGCACGGGAGCCTCTGGCCCCGGTACCGCCTCCGCCGGCTCCTCGCCGGCCAGAAGGGGGTCATCGCCTGGGCCCGTCTTACGGCGGCCCTCGCGGGATACGCCACGCGGATGATCACCGGCCCGTCCCGCCGACAGGAGCGGGACCGGGAGATCTCCGCGGGGACCCCGACGTCGTAGCCCGGGCGCGAGGCCCGGGAGGGAGCTCAGTTCGCCTTGAGGAGGTCGGCGACCTTCGCGACCTCGTCCAGCACCTTGTTGACGTCCGCCGTCTGGTCGACGACCGCGACCAGGAGCGCCTTCTTGCCGCTCCCGACGATGATCGTCTTCGAGTCGTTCCCTTCGACGACGATCTTCTCCGGCGGAGCGCGGTTCAGCTCGGTGTTCGCCGTGGCCGCCGCCCCGAGGATCGTCGCGCACATGATCGCGAACGTCTCGGTGTACACCCCGACCGGCACGTCCGCGTAGAGGACGAGCCCGTCCCGCGAGACCAGAGCTGTCGCGATCCCGGAGACCCGGGTCTTCAGGTCCTTGATCACCGCGCCGACGTTCCCGGTGGCCATCATCCCCTCGCTCCCCTCACAGATCCTCGACCCGGAAGTGGCATTCGCGTTGCCCGGTGCTCGCGCACGCCTCTTCCGTGCATTTAACGCGCGCCCCCTTAAAACGTTCGTAGAACTCGCGAAGGATGCCCCGGAGGCGGTGGCAGGTCGGGATGTCGCTCGGCACGACCTCGATCGACCCCCGCGCCACGACCTCGTGGTCGGAGAAGCGGATCTCCTCGACCCAACCCCGTTCCTCGAGGATCCGGCTCGCCCGCTCAAAGTAGTGGGCGCGGTCCTTCAGGGCCTCCTCGGCCATGTTCCCGCCGATCACCGAGCCTTCCTTGAAGAACAGGCCGTGACAGGCGTGGGACATCACGCCCTCGTACAGCTCCTTGATCTGACGAAGCTCCGTCTGGTCGATCCTCACCTGGCGAAGGGCCATCGCCGCCGCACCGGGGAGGTCCCTATAACTAATCGCCTGACGGCGGGCCCCCGGACGGGCCGGCGCCCGGCTCCGCGGCAGGGGAGGCCGCCTCGGGCGCCGCGTCGGCGGTGAGGGCCCCCTCGAGCGCGTCGAGCGAGGTGATCCGACCCGAGCGCAGGTGCGGCCAAGCGCCGCCGCGGTCGAGGAGGACCCCGAGGAGCCCGGCGCGCTGGGCCGCCCGGACATCGCTCCAGAAGAGGTCGCCCACGTACGCGGACCGCGCGGCGGGGGCCCCGAGCTTCTCCACGGCAGCGCGGAACGCGTCCCGGGCGGGTGGGGACGGCCCCGGAGGGTCGCCCCCCCCGAGAAGGAGCTCCTCCCGTATCCCGACGCGGTGGAGGAGCCAGCGGGCGCTCTCGAGCGGGAGCGGGGTGAGGACCCCGACCTTGACCCCGGCCCGGCCGAGGCGCTCGAGCGCGGGCGCGACGTCCGGGAACCTCTCGACCTCTCCTGCCGGCCGCAGCATGCGCCGTACGACGGCCTCGCTCTCGGCCGGGGCGACGGCGTGACGGGCGATCGCCCGGAGCGTCTCGGCGAGGTGCTCGTGTAGGGCGCTGAGGTCGGCCGGAGGGGCCTTGCCGGTGAGGCCGCCCCACCGTCGACGGTCCCAGGCGTGGAGGGAGCGGCGGAGCGCCGTCTGGACGTGGCGTTCGCCGAGGACCGGCCCCTGGGGCCGCCAGGCCCACTGCCAGGCCCGCACGGTGTGGAACGGCACGAGGACGTCGTCCAGGTCGAAGACCACGGCCTCGACGGTGCGGTCGCCGCTTCCGAGCGTCACGGGTCCGCCCCGGCTACGCCCGTCCGCGCTTCTGCAGCTCGAGGAGGTCCTCGGTCGAGACCTTCTCGCCTTTCTTGAGGCGGGCGAGGAAATCCTCCTCGCGCGGGGCCTCGGCCGGGGCCCAGGCCGCCGGGGCCCGTCCGCCGCGGGCCGCGTAGAGGAGCTTCTCGATGTCGCGGACCTCCTCGATCGCGGCGATGTGCTGGCGGTGGGCCTCGTCCGCCGCCGCCTTGACCTCGAGGAGCCGGGCCTGGACGTCGTCCGCCTGCCGACGGAGCTCGTCCCCGGCCTCGAAGAGCGTGACCATCGCCTCGTGCTCGCGCTGGGCGCCCTCGGCGAGCTCCCCGACGGCCGCGTGATGCTTCTCGGACTCCTCCCTCGCCTCGGTGAACTCCTTCATCGTCGCGTCGACGTCCGGGTCCCGGCGGAGCTGCTCCTCCTGCTCCCGGATCGTCGTCTCGAGCCGCTTCATCTCCTCGATGAGGCGCTTCTCCTGATCGCCCGTCAGGGCGGTCGTCATGTGGCGGAACTCGAGCTCCTTGAGGTCCTTCCTCAGGCGCCAGACCGGCACCGCCCCCTGTCGGGGGGGTCGGGCGCGGCGGACCTGCTGGACCTTCTCGGCGAGCTCCTGGAACTTGCGGTTCCACTCCTCCCGCAGCCGCTTCTCCTCCCGGACCTCGGCGTTCAGCTCGTCGCGACGCCGGCGGTGCTCCTGGGCCTCGGAGCTCTTCGCCCGGATCTGGTCGACGATCATCGCCCGCTCCTCGGCGAGGGTCCGGGCCTCCGAGTTGAGGCGGTCCCGGCTCGCGCGGAACGCGTCCGCGCGGGCGTTCGACTCCTCGCGCTTGCGGTCCAGTTCTTCGGTAGGGTCGGGCACTCGGCCACCCTCCGCCGCGGCGGTCCGGTCGGGGCGGGAATCGTTCGACAAAGGCTCTCGATATAAAGGCTCCGGAGCGGCCTCGCGCGGTCGGGGCGCGGACGTTCCGCTCGGGCCTCACGCTAATATGCGCGAAGCCGGGATGGAGCGGGCCGTGGAAGAAGTCGGCCGCATCTTCGGCGACGTCGGCCTCGGCCTGTTCCACCTCCTCCTGATCCGCCCGGTCGAGCGCGGGGACTACGTGGCGGTCGAGGACGAGCAGCACGGCAACGTCCTCTGCCAGCTGGACGACCTGAAGCGCAAGAGCGACTTCGACGTCGAGCGCGCCGGGGCCGTCACGGGGAGCGACGACGTCGCGATCCATCAGAACCTGCTCGGCGTCGCCCGCGTGATCGGCTACCGCGACGGCGCGGGGATCGTCAAGGCGCCGACGATCCCGTTCCGCCCCGGCTCCCGGGTCTACCGCGCCGACGAGTCGCTCATCGCCGAGGTCCTCGGCCTCAAGCACCGACCGAGCACCGGCGCCTACGTCGGCCTGCTCCGCAACCACGCGCTCCGGGTCGAGCTCGACATCAACCAGCTCGTCCAGCGGCACGTCAGCGTCCTCGCGAAGACCGGGGGCGGCAAGAGCTACCTCCTCGGCGTGCTCATCGAGGAGCTCCTCCGGCACAAGGTCACCTGCGTCATCATCGACCCCCACGGCGAGTACGGCTCGATCCGCCACGCCTCCGACAAGAGCCCGTCGACGGTGCGGTTCGGCGTCGAGGTCCAGGGGTTCGCCCGCCAGGTCCAGGAGTACTCGCCGGACGTCTCGCTGAACCCGTCCGCGAAGCCGCTCACGTTCTCGCTGCGCCACACCGACCCGCGCGACCTCCTCGTCTTCATGGGCCTGACGAACGTCAAGAGCTACCTCGGCCCGCTGAAGCAGCTCCTCGAGGCCGCCGCGGCCCTGAACCCGGAGTACAGCGTCCGCGACCTCGTCCGGGCCGCCGAGCTCACCGAGGGCTCGGCCGCGGAGACGCTCCGCGAGCGGCTCGAGTACGTCGAGCAGACGAAGCTCCTCGGGCCGGTCGGCACGAGCCTCAACGACCTCGTCCAGCGGGGCCAGGCGACCCTGATCAACCTGCGGGGGATCGCGCCGGACGTCCAGGAGCTCGTCGTCGCCCGGATCGCCTCGACCCTCTTCGAGAACCGGAAGAAGGAGAAGGTCCCGCCGCTCTTCCTCGTGGTCGAGGAGGCCCACAACTTCGCCCCCCAGCAGGGGACCGCGACCTGCTCGAGGATCCTCAAGAACATCGCGAGCGAGGGCCGCAAGTTCGGTCTCGGGCTCTGCGCGGTGACCCAGCGGGCGGCGCGGATCGACAAGAGCGTCCTCTCGCAGTGCAACACCCAGCTGATCCTGCAGGTCACGAACCCGCTCGACCTGAAGGCGATCGCGCAGTCGATCGAGGGCCTGACCGACGGGATGACCCAGATGATCCAGTCGCTGCCGGTCGGCGTCGCCCTGATCACCGGGGGTGGCTACCACACCCCGCTCTTCTGCGAGGTCCGGCCGCGCGCCAGCCGCCACGGCGGCGAGAGCGTCCAGGTCGTCGCGGCGTGAGCGGCCGTCGGCCGCCGCGCCCGGCCTACCGGCCGGCGGGGCGGTCCAGGAGGTAGCGGGTGAGGAGCCGCACCCCGAACGCGGTCGCCCCGGCGTTCTGGTAGGCGGGCTGGTACTTCCGCGTGGTGATCGTCGTGTACGCCGGACCGGCGATGTCCAGGTGCGCCCACCGGCTCCCGTCGACGAACGCCTCGAGGAACGCCCCCGCCGTGAGCATGCCGGCGAGCGGGATCTCGATCGAGTTGCGGACATCCCCGACCTCGCTCTTCACGAGCTCGCGGTGGTAGTCGGTCAGCGGCATGCGCCAGAGCGGCTCGCCGGTCTTCGCGGAGGCGCTGAGGAGCGCCCGGGCGAGCGGCTCGTCGCCCGTGATCAGGCCGGCGGTGTCGTCCCCGAGCGCCACCACCTCGGCCCCGGTCAGCGTCGCGATGTCGACGATGACGTCCGGCTGGTAGGTCCGGCTGACGTAGCCGAGCCCGTCCGCGAGGACGACGCGACCCTCGGCGTCGGTGTTCAGCACCTCGATCGTCTTGCCGTTGAACGTACGGACGAGGTCGCCGGGCCGGTAGGCGCCGCCGCTCGGGAGGTTCTCGGCGCAGCAGAGGACGCCGACGACCCGCGAGGGGACCCCGAGGAGCGCGGCGGCGCGGACCGTCCCGAGGACGGCGACCGCCCCGGACTTATCGAACTTCATGTACGACATCTGGGCGGCGGGCTTGATCGAGATCCCGCCGGAATCGAACGTGATCCCCTTGCCGACGAGCGCGACCGTCTTGGGCGGCGCCCCCCGGACCGGCTTGCCCGGGTGCTCGAGGACGATCATCCGCGGCGGATGCGCCGAGCCGCCCCCGACGGCGAGCAGCCCTCCACACCCCATCTCGGCGAGCTGGCGCTCGTCGAAGACCGTCACCTTGAGCGAGAGCTCCTTGCCGAGCCGCTGCGCCTCGTCGGCGAGCCGCGCCGGCGTCGCGGTATCCGCCGGCAGGTTCGCGACCTCGCGGGCCCACAGGACGGCCTCGGCGATCGTGCGCTGCTCGGCGAGCGCGCCCTCGAGGGTGGGGGAGACCGCCCGCCCGACGAACACCGTCGTCGCCTCGACGCCGGGCTCGGGGCTCGACTTGTACTGGACGAACTCGTAGCCCCCGAGCATCGCCCCGTCGGCGAGCGCGCGGACCGCCGTGGGAGCGTCCACCCGGCCGCGGGCGAACGAGGCGAGGACGAACCCGACCGTCCGGGCGCCCTTGCCGCGGAGGCCCTTGACGACCTCCGCCGCAGCTCGCCGGACCGTCTCTGCCCCGTAGCTCGGGCTCGGGCCGAGGCCGATGAGCACGACGCGGCCGCCGTCCGCGGGCCGGTGGAAGACCGTCAGCTCGCGGCGCTTCCCGCGGAACTCCCGCCGCGTCCAGGCCGCCCGCAGCACCCCGCCCGTGGCCGCGTCCGCGGCCGCGAGCGCCTTGGGGAACGGCTCGTCGCCCTCCCCACGCTCCGGCAGCCCGAGGGCGATGACCTCCGGCGGCGCGGCGAAACCGTCGCCCGGGTCGAGGCGGACCCGGACCGGTTCGGGGGCGCTAGAACGATGGTCGGATCTTCTGTCGGTCGATGCGGATTCCGGCGGGCGTGATCGCGAGGAGGTTCTTGGCGATACCTGCGACATCGCCGCCGGTATCCCGCGCGACGTTCTTGAGGTCGATGGACAGGCGCTTCATGGCGATCTGGTCGTTCGCGATGGACGTGTAGTCGACCAGGACGACGTCGCCCTGGTAGGCGTACTTCGAGACGGTGTGAAGGTCCTCGAAGCGCAGGAGCTCGGCCAGGCGGACCGTGCCGCGGGCCCCCGCGAGCGCCGCCGCCTCGTCCTCGAACTGCATCGAGCCGAGGTCGAGGAACGACCCCTCTTCCAACGTCTCGCTTCCGTGGTGTCGCCGGAGGATCCCGGTCTTCTTCATCATGCGCTGGACCATCCTCGTTCGGCGGTCCGACGGCGGGTGCGTTTCTTAAGGCTATCGTTCCAGCGCCTGGGTCGGAGCGCGTTCGGCGTCGCCCCGGACGCTCTCGAGGACCGCGGGAGGGAACCTCAGGCAGAACGTCACCCGGTAGACGTCCTGGCCGTCCTTGCGCCCGAAGAGGCTCGCCGACTCGACGATCCCGACCCCGAACCTCTGCCGTGCGAGCCGCGCGACCGACCGCGCCGCGAGCGTGTCGCTGAAGAAGACGTCCCAGCCCTCCCGGAGCTCCTCGCGCCAGGCGACGGCGTTCCGCCAGTCCGGTCGGGCCTCGGTCCAGAGCTCGTTCCAGACGGCATCCAAGCGCCCGCGCAGCTCCTTCGGACGGCGGGTCCTGGGGGAGGCCTCGCCCCGGAGCTGGAGGACCGCGGTGTAGTAGTGCCCGGCCCGGCGCCCGCAGTCCGTGCAGGTCCTCGCGAGCACGCGGGCGCGTACCGTGAGGGGGACCGTCCGCTCGAGGCTGCGGAAGCGGATCCGGGCCTCGCCGGCGATCTCGCGCAGGGAGGCGCGCCGCGACCGCTCCTCCCAGCGGAGCTCGCGCACGCCGACCTCGGGGTGGACCCGGAGGAACGGGGCGAGGTCGTCGGAGGAGAGCACGAGCGAGGAGCCCGCCCGCTCCCAGTGCCCCCGGACCCAACGGGCCCCGCACTGCGGACAGAGGACGACCTCGACCTGCTCGGGGAGCGCGACCAGGCTCTCGCGAGCGGCGGCGCACTCCGCGCAGACGCCATCGGTGAGGGCCTGCCCGGTGCGGCCGCAGACGACGCAGAACTCGGCGGACGGCATCGACCCCGCCGGTCAGCCCGGCATCGCGACGACCTGGGCGTGCGGGACGCCCCCCAGGGTCGTCGTCGCGCCCGCGCCGACGTGGCCGTGCTCGCTCGCGATCTTCAGGACCCGCGCGCCGAGGAGGTTCGCGACGGTCGCCCGCTCGAGCGCCCAGAGGAGCTCCTCGACGGAGACCTCGCGCTCCCCGTAGAAGTGGCCGGAGACCTTCACGGTCCTCCCGTGCTCCCCGACCGGGAGCTCGCGGCCGACGAGCTCGGCATCGCACGCGGCGACCACGAACTCCGACCGGACCCGGTGGATCCGCATCACGACCCCCTCGCCCGGCATCGCTCGGTCCTTCCCCGGGACGAACGCCCGCGGTCGGATATAATCCGGCCTCCCGCGACGGGCCCGCCCGGCTAGAACCTCGTCAGCTGGAACCGGTCGGTCCTCGGCTCGATGACCTCGCCCTGGTTGCGGAGCGTCTGGAGGATCGCCTCCGCGCGGCCGGCGGCGACCTGGTGCTTGGCCATCGCCTCGACGTACTCGTGGAGCGAGAACTGGCCGCCCGGCGCGCCCTGGAGCTCGCGCATCGTCGAGCGGGCGAGCTCGAACTGCTCGCGCTGGCTGTGGCTGACCCCGGTCTGGGTGATGTCGATGTCGATCTTGCCCTCCGGGGTCATCGCGACCCGCCTCAGGTAGCTGTCCATGATCCGGATCGCCCGGTTCGCGTCCTCGGCCCGGACGACCTCGCTGAGCCGGGCCCGCGCGGCCGCCTCGGAGAGGCGGACGAGCGCCTCGAGCTGCCGCGCGGTGATCGGCACCGGGGCGTCCGGCTCCTCCCCCTGGCGGCGGACCCGGACGTAGTAGTCCTCCAGGACGCCGAGCGCCTCGTCGGCGAGGTGCGGTCGGACGCCGCGGGCGTAGGCGACGTACTTCTTCAGGAGGTCGGGCGAGAACGGCGGGAGCTCGCCCTCGGTCAGCCCCTCGCCGACGAGCTCGACGTCGCGGTGGGAGGCGAGGATCCGGTTCGCGAGCCGGCGGTCCCGCTCCTGGTTCGGCTGGTCGCGGATGGAGAAGATCACGTCGAACCTCGACAGGAGCGTGGGGGGGAGGTCGATCTGCTCGGCGATCGGCCGGTCGTTCGTGAACCGCCCCAGCTTCGGGTTCGCCGCGGCGAGGACGGGGCACCGGGCGTTGAGGGTCGAGGTGATCCCCGCCTTCGCGACCGAGACCGTCTGCTGCTCGAGCGCCTCGTGCATCGCCGAGCGGTCCTCCGCCGACATCTTGTCGAGCTCGTCGATCACCGCCATCCCTCCGTCGGCGAGCACGAGCATGCCGGCCTCCAGCATCCAGCGGCCGCCGGCGAAATCGTCCTTGACCGCGGCCGCCGTCAGGCCGGCGGCGGTCGTCCCCTTGCCGCTCGTGTAGATCCCCCGCGGGGCGACCTGGGAGATGTAGCGGAGCAGCTGGCTCTTCGCGACCCCGGGGTCGCCGACGAGGAGGACGTGGATGTCCCCGCGGACCCGGACCCCGTCCGCGTGGGTCTTGAGGACGCCGCCGAACAGCTGGAGGGCGATCGCCTCCTTCTCCTCCTCCATCCCCTTGATCGTCGGGGCGAGGGACATCACGATCTTGTCGACGACCGTCGGGTCGCCGCGGAACTTCTCGATCAGCGTGACGTCCTGCGGGCCGATCTCGATCTCAGTGTACTCGAGGCTCTTCGACTCGAACGAGTTCGCGAGGACCATCACGTCGAACGTCGTGTTGCGGACGACCCCGCCGCGGGCGGCGCTCGCCCGCTGGAAGCTCTTCAGGACGCCGTTGAGGACGATCCGGTTGCCCGGCAGGACCTTGCCCGCGAGGTCCTCGACGAGGAGGACCGAGAGCCCCTGGGGGTGCGCGCCGTGCTTGAGCGTCTCGGGGCGCTCCTGGACCTCGATCCGCTGGGCGTCGACGTAGGTCGACTCCTCCGGGACGAGGCGGAAGCGGGTGCGTCCCTGCGCCTTGCCGCAGCCTCCTTGGGACTCCGGACATTCGAGCGGCTCGCGGAAGACGAGCGACGACTCGTCCTGGGGCTCGTGGAACTTCGTGCGGCAGGCGACGCACTCGAAGACGGCGTCGCGGATCTGGGGCCGGACCTCGCTGACGCGACGGACGACGCCGTCGACCGCGATCAGCCGGTTCAGGTCGCTTTCGCGGATCTCCCGGACGAGGCGGACGGCCGTCGACGGGAGGCCCAGGACCCTCAGGCGGAGCCCCTCGGCGTCGGGGCCCGAGACCGGGAGCAGCTCGCGCATCGCGCGGACCCCGGCGAGCAGGACCTCCTCCGGCCGCTCGAGCAGGAGGTCGGCGAGCGCGGTGTCGGCGCCGTCGATCGACGCGAACGCGATCTCGAGCGAGCGCTCCTCGGGGAACCGGTCGAACAGCCGCAGGACGCGAGGACGAAGGCCGGCCTCCTCGAGGACGGCGGCCCACCGTCCCTGGATCTCGGGCGGTGCCGGGAGCGTCGTCCGCGCGGCGACCATCGTCCCCCTCCGACCTACGGCTCGAGCCGGTATCGGTCGCGCGGGAAGAGGCGGGCCTCCCGTATATTGGGGAGGCCGGCGAGCGCCTGGACCAACCGGTCGATGCCGAGCCCCCAGCCCCCGTGCGGCGGCATCCCGAACCGGAACGCCTCGAGGTAGGAGCCGAACCGCGCCGGGTCGAGCCCGGCCGAGCGCACGTTCGCGAGGAGGCGGTCGAGCCGGTGCTCGCGCCGCCCCCCGCTCGCGATCTCGAGGCCGCGATAGTCGAGGTCGAAGTAGCCGGTCGTCGCGGGGTCGTCGTCACGCCGCCAGGCGTAGAACGTCTGGGTCTTGACGACGGTCGGGTAGTCGACGAGGAAGTAGAACGGCGTGCCGAGCTCGCGCTCGACGCGCTCGCCGATCGCCTTCTCCTCCTCGGTCGAGAAGTCCCGCCCGGCCCCGGCCCGGCCCAGCCACGCCTCGGCCGTCGCGAACGGGATGCGCGGGAACGGCGCTCGCAGCTCCGGGACCCCGGCGGCGAGCGGGTTGGCGGAGCGGACCAGCGCCTCGCGCGTCGCGCCGACCGCGTCCACGACCACTCCCTCGAGGATCGAGCGGACCTCGTCCGGGTCCGTGATGTAGCCGACCTCGGCGTCCAGGCTGGAGAACTCGGTGATGTGGCGTACCGTGTCGGACGGCTCGGCGCGGAACGCCGGGGCGATCTCGAAGACCCGCTCGAGGCCGGCCCCGATCAGCATCTGCTTGTAGAGCTGGGGGCTCTGCGCGAGGTAGGCGGTCGTGCCGAAGTAGTCGACCGAGAACAAGGTCGCCCCACCCTCCGCCCCCTGCCGCAGGAGCTTCGGGGTCTCGATCTCGAGGAACCCCCGGCGGACGAACGCGGCCCGGAACCCCGCGAGGAGCTCCGCCCGGAGCTCGAAGACCGCCCGGACGGCCGGTTTGCGGAGGTCGAGGACCCGGTGGTCGAGACGGGTGTTGAGCTCCGCCGGGACCCGGTCGACGACCCCCAGGGGGAGCGGGACCTCGGCGGCCGAGAGGACCGTGAGACGGCTCGGGAGGAGCTCGACGCCGCGGCGGGACTTCGCCGAGACCTGCACCGTCCCCTCGACCTCGACGACCGACTCCCGGGCGAGCCCCTCGAGCGTCGTGAAGAGCGCGGGGTCGGCCGTACCCTTCTTCAGCGTGACCTGGGTCGTGCCGCTGCCGTCGCGCACGAGCGCGAAGGCGACGCCCCCTAGGGCGCGGTAGTCCTCGAGGTGCCCCGCGATCCGGACGGTCTCGCCGTCCCTCCCCGAGAGCTCACGCGAGAGCCGGCGCGGGAGCGGCACGCGGCGCGACCTCCTTGCGAGCGACCGCGGCCCGCACGAGCCCGAGGTAGAGCGGGTGCGGGGACTCCGGGCGCGAGAGGAACTCGGGATGGAACTGGACGCCGAAGAAGTACGGATGGCCCGTGAGCTCGAGCCCCTCGACGCGGCCGTCCACCGCCGTCCCGACGACCCGCAGGCCGGCGGCGGCGAACCGCTCGAGGTAGGCCGGGTTGATCTCGTAGCGGTGGCGGTGCCGCTCCCAGATCTCGGTCCGTCCGTAGAGCCGGGCGAGCGCCGAGCCCGGCTGGAGGACGACCCGCTGGGCGCCGAGCCGCATCGTCCCGCCGAGGTTGGCGAGCCCCTTCTGCTCCTCGAGGAGGCAGACGACCGGGTCCGGGGTCGTCGGATCGACCTCGGTCGAGTTGGCCCGGGGGAGCCCGAGCGCGTCCCGGGCGAACTCCACCGCGGCCATCTGGAAGCCGTAGCAGACCCCGAGGAACGGGATCCCGAGGCGCCGCGCCGACTCGATCGCGCGGACCTTCCCCTCGACGCCCCGGGCGCCGAACCCTCCGGGGACGAGGAGGGCGTCCGACCGCTCGACGCGGCCGACGAGCGCCGGGTTCCGTGTCAGGTCCTCGGCGTCGTACCACTGGAGCCGCACCTCGACCCCGAGGTGGCCCTGACAGTGATGGAACGCCTCGGTGTGCGAGAGGTAGGCGTCCCGCAGCTCCGTGTACTTCCCGACGACCGCCACCTCGACCGTCCGGTCGGCCCGGCGGTACGTCGCGAGGAACTCCTTCCAGGCCGCGTAGTCCGGCTCGCGCTCGGGCAGGCGGAGGAGGCGGGTGAGGAGCGGGCCGACCCCCTGGGCCTCGAGGACGAGCGGGACCTCGTAGATCGTCGCCTGGTCCGGGACCGAGATCACCGCCTCGGGGGGGACGTCGCAGAACAGCGAGATCTTGCCCTTGATCTCCGGGGTGAGCGGGCTCGGGCCCCGGGCGACGATCAGGTTCGGCCGGATCCCGATCGCGCGCAGCTCGCGGACCGAGTGCTGGGTCGGCTTCGTCTTCGCCTCGCCGACCGGGCCGACGACCGGCACCAGGGTCGTGTGGACGAAGCCCATGTGCCCCTCGCCGAGCTCGTAGGAGAGCTCGCGCAGGGCCTCCAGGAACGGCATCGACTCGATGTCGCCGACCGTGCCCCCGACCTCGACCAGGACGACCTCCGCGCCGTCCGCCTCCGCGATCTCGCGGATCGTGCGCTTGATCTCGCCGGTGACGTGGGGGATGATCTGGACCGTGTTGCCCAGGTAGTCGCCCCGACGCTCCTTCTCGATGACGGCGCGGTAGATCTTCCCGGTGGTGAGGTTGTGGGTGCCCGAGATGCTCTGGCCGAGGAACCGTTCGTAGTTGCCGAGGTCGAGGTCGGCCTCGGTCCCGTCGTCCAGCACGAACACCTCCCCGTGCTGGTACGGGTTCATCGTTCCCGCGTCGACGTTGAGGTACGGGTCGATCTTGACGATCGTGACGGGGACCCCCCGGGCCTTCAGGAGCCGGCCGAGGGACGACGTCGTGATCCCCTTGCCGAGACCGGAGATCACGCCACCGCTGACGACCAGAACCTTCACGGTGAAACCTCGCGCCGCGTACCGGGTCTCGCGCATAAAGACTTGGGCGCCTCCGGGCGACGCGCCTCCCGCCGGAGGGGGTACGGCGGAGCGGCCTACCCGGGGAGCCGCCGACCCGAGGCGTCCCGGTGGAAGCGGCCGAACTCGGTCTCCGCGAACAGCTTCTCCGCGTCAAAGACCGGTCCGTCCGTGCAGACGTGGTACGGCCCGAGGGCGCAGGCGTCGCACATCCCGAGGGCGCACTTCATGTGGCGTTCGACCGAACAGACCGTGGGTACCCCGCGACCCCGGGCGCTCTCGGCGACCTTCACCATCATCACCTCGGGCCCGCAGGTCCACACCGCGTCGAACCGTCGCTCCCCCAAGAGGCGGGCCGCCGGCCCCGTGACGAACCCCCGCTCGCCCGCGGAGCCGTCGTCGGTCGCCACGACGACCTCCGCGCCCATCGCACGGAAGCGGTCGGCGAAGAGGAGCTCGGCCCGGGTCGTCGCCCCGAGGGCGACCGCGATCTGGCCGCCCCGGCGCGCGGCGAGCTCGGCGGCCGGGGCCAGGACGGCCGCCCCGGAGCCGCCCGCGACGATCAGGATGCGGCGCGGGGAGAGGTCGAAGGCGTGCCCGTACGGCCCCCGGACCCCGACCGTCGCCCCGCGACGCAGCGCCAGGATCCCTCGGCTCGTACCGCCCATCGCCTTCACGGTCACGCCCTTGGACGGTCCGTCCGTGTAGGAGAGCGACATCGGCAGCTCGTCGTCGCCCGGGATCCAGAGCATCACGAACTGGCCTGGGAGCGCGTCCGGCTCGAACGGGAACCTCAAGGTCACCGTCGTCGGGGTCTCCTCGACCGTGTCCCGGAGCCGGACGATCGTGCGCATCGGCCCCACGAGCGGTCCTCCCGTCTCACCGGGGAGGCGAGGGCGGCTGGGGCACGGGAGCGGCCGCCCGGGCGGCGCCGACGCTCGCCTCGGCGCTCGGCAGGCCGACCTCGTCCAAGAGCTCGGAAAGCTCCCGGGGGAGCCGGTGGAACAGCCCGACGCCCTCGAACGCGACGGCCGTGCCGACCTGGACCGCCGTGGCGCCGGCCATCAGGTACTCGAGGGCGTCTTCGGCGGTCGCGACCCCGCCGATCCCGATCACCGGGACCGAGACCTTCTGGGCGATCTGCCAGACGACCGCGAGGCCGACCGGCTTGATCGCCGGCCCGCTGAGCCCTCCCACACCATGGGAGAGGACCGGGCGGCGTAGGCGCACGTCGATCGCGAGGCCACGCACGGTGTTGATCGCGCTGATCGCACGGGCGCCGGCCCGTTCGGCGGCGACGGCGAGCGCGGCCGGGTCGGCCGAGTTCGGGGTGATCTTCGCGACCACCGGGACCTTCACGGCCCGGGTCACCGCCCGCACGATCGCGCCGACCGCCTCCGGGGTGCCGCCCACCTCGGTCCCGTAGCCTTCGGCGTGCGGGCAGCTGAGGTTCAGCTCGAGCGCCGCGACCCCGGTCGCGGCCATCCGCTCGGCGAGGGAGGCGAACTCGTCCGGGGTCGCCCCGAACACCGAGCCCAGGACCGTCGCCCCGGCCTCGATCGCGGTGGCGACCTCCTTCGGGTACTCGGCGATCCCGGGGTTCGGCAGCCCCATCGCGTTGAGCATCCCCCAGCGGTCGTACGTCTCGATCGTCGGGTTCGCGTAGCCGGGGCGCGGCGACGAGCCGATCGACTTCGTGACGACGGCCCCCGCGCCCGCCTTCCACGCGCCGGCGAGCGAGACCCCGCTCTCGCCCCAGATCCCGGACGCGAGGATGAACGGGTTCCGGAGCGTGAGGCCCGCGAGGCGGACGGTGAGCTCAGCCACCGCCTCGAGCGAGCGGAGCGCGGCTTAAATCTCCACCTCATGATGCTCCGCCCGATGCATCTCGAGAAGCTCACCGACGCGGCCCGCTCGGCGCTCGAGAATGCCTTTCGCCTCGCGTCCGAACTCCGGCACCCGGCGGTCGAGCCGGAGCATCTCCTCCTCGCCTTGGCGTCCGACCGCGAGGGGCCGGCGGCGCGGCTGTTGGAGAGCGTCGACGTCGACCTCGCCCGGCTCGAGGACCGGCTCCGGAGCCGGCTCGGCGACCGGCCGACCGCCGACCACGTCGCCGCCTCCGACCAGTACCTGGCGCGCGAGCTCTCGCAGGTCATCGACGCCGCGGAGGCGGAGGCGGCGAAGCGGGGCGACCGTTACACCTCGGTCGACCAGCTCCTCCTCGGCCTCGCGTCGGTCGCCTCCCCGGCCCGCGACGTCCTCGAGGAGCTCGGGGTCCGTTCCGCCGCGCTCCGCGCGTCCGTCGAGAAGCTGCGCGGGGCGTCCCGGCCCGTCGAGAGCCGGTCCGAGGAGGCCCAGTACCAGGCCCTCGAGAAGTACGGGCGGGACCTCACCGTCCTCGCCCGCGAACGCAAGCTCGACCCGGTGATCGGGCGCGACGAGGAGATCCGGCGCGTCCTGCAGATCCTCTCCCGGCGGACGAAGAACAACCCGGTGCTGATCGGTGAGCCGGGGGTCGGGAAGACCGCGGTCGTCGAGGGCCTCGCGGAGCGGATCGCCGCCCAGGACGTCCCGGACGCGCTCCGGAACAAGCGGATCATCGCGCTCGACCTCGGCTCGCTCCTCGCCGGGGCGAAGTTCCGTGGCGAGTTCGAGGAACGGATCAAGGCCGTCCTCAAGGAGGTCGAGCGCTCCGAGGGCGGGGTGATCCTGTTCATCGACGAGCTCCACACCCTGGTCCATGCCGGCGCGACCGAGGGGGGCGCGATGGACGCCTCCAACCTGCTGAAGCCGGCGCTCGCGCGAGGGACGCTCCACTGCATCGGCGCGACGACGACCCAGGAGTACCGGCGGTACATCGAGAAGGACGCCGCGCTCGAGCGCCGCTTCCAGCCGGTGCCGGTCGCCGAGCCGTCGGTCGAGGACACGATCTCGATCCTCCGCGGCCTGAAGGAGCGCTACGAGCTCCACCACGGCGTGCGGATCGCGGACGCCGCCCTGGTCGCGGCGGCGACGCTGTCCGCCCGCTACATCGCGGACCGACACCTGCCCGACAAGGCGATCGACGCCGTCGACGAGGCGGCGTCAGGGGTGCGCCTCGCCCTCGACTCCCGACCGAACGAGCTCGACCAGCTGACCCGAAGGATCCGTCAGCTGGAGATCGAGCGGATGGCCCTCGCCAAGGAGCCGGACGCGGCCAGCAAGGACCGCCTCAGGACCCTCGAGCGCGAGCTCGCCGGCCTCACCGAACGGGAGGCCGGGCTGCGCGCCCAGTGGGAACGCGAGCGGGTCAAGGTCGAGAAGCTGCGCGCGCTCCGGGCCGAGCTCGACGGCGCGCGGGCGGAGGAGGAGCGGGCCGAGCGGGCCGGGGACCTCGAGGGGGCGGCGCGCTTGAGGTTCGGCAAGGTCCCCGAGCTCGAGAAGGAGCTGAAGAAGCTCACCGCTGCCGACGCCGCCGAGGCCTCCCGCACGACCCTCCTGCGCGAGGAGGTCGGCGAGGAGGACGTCGCCCGGGTCATCGCCAAGTGGAGCGGCGTCCCGGTGGAACGGATGCTCGCCGGCGAGCGCGAGCGCCTGCGGCGGATGGAGGAGGAGCTCCGGGCGCGCGTGGTCGGCCAGGAGAGCGCGGTCCGCTCGGTCGCGAACGCCATCCGGCGCTCCCGGTCCGGCCTGGCCGACCCGAACCGGCCTATCGGCGTCTTCCTGTTCGTCGGGCCGACCGGGGTCGGGAAGACCGAGCTCGCGAAGGCGCTCGCGGCGTTCCTGTTCCACTCCGAGCGCTCGCTCGTCCGGATCGACATGAGCGAGTACATGGAGAAGCACACCGTCGCCCGCCTGGTCGGCGCGCCGCCGGGGTACGTCGGCTACGAGGAGGGCGGCCAGCTCACGGAGGCGGTCCGGACCCACCCGTACACCGTCCTCCTGTTCGACGAGGTCGAGAAGGCGCATGCCGACGTCGTGAACGTCCTCCTCCAGCTGATGGACGACGGGCGCCTGACGGACGGCCAGGGCCGGACCGTCGACTTCCGTAACACGGTCGTCATCCTGACCAGCAACCTCGGGACCGCCGAGCTCTCCCCCTCCTCCACCGCGGCGGAGGAGAGGGCGGTGATCGAGCGGGCGCTCCGCGCCCACTTCCGGCCCGAGTTCCTGAACCGCCTGGACGAGGTCGTGATCTTCCGTCCGCTCGGCGAGGCCGAGATCGGCTCGATCGTGGGGCTGCAGATCGCCCAGGTCGAATCCCGTCTCCAGGACCGACGGATCACCCTCAAGGTGACGGACGCCGCCAAGAAGCTCCTGGCGGCCGAGGGGTTCGAACCGGCGCTCGGCGCGCGCCCGCTCAAGCGGACGATCCAGCGGCTCGTCGTCGACCCGCTCACCGGACGGCTCCTGGCCGGCGAGGTCCCGGACGGGAGCGTCGTGGAGGTCGGGGCGAAGGGGAACGAGGTCGCGCTCACGGTCCGTCGCGGACCCAAGGCCGGCTGACCATGGCGACGTCCGTCACCGTCGCGGTCGTCGGGACGAACGAGCTCGCGAAGGAGCTCGGCAAGAAGGGGACCTCCTCCGACCTCACGCTCTACAACGCGGTCCACGACGAGCACGCCGCGACGATCGTCGAGCCGACCCAGTTCCCGGAGAAGCTCGCCCCGCTGTTCCAGGCGCTCGCGATGGCCGACCGGTGCCTCCTCGCGGTCGTCGAGCTCACGCGACCGGTCGCCGAGGCGATCGCCGCCGTCGACCTGACCGACGTCCCGACGACGATCGTCGTGGGGCCGGCCGTCGGCGACGCCGAGCTCGGCCGGATCCTGAAGGGGACCCGCCTCGAGGACGCCCCCCGGCGACCGCTCGACCTCCCCAAGCTCCGCGACGAGATCGAGGGGTGGGCCGCTCCGACGATCGACGGGCCGGTGGAGGTCCCGCTCGACCACGCGTTCCCCGTGAAGGGCGTCGGCGCGGTCGCCCTCGGGGTCGTGCGGCGGGGAACGCTCCACGCCCACGACCGTCTCCGCCTCTACCCGACGCCGAAGGAGGTGGACATCCGGTCGATCCAGGTCCACGACGTCGACCGCAAGGACGCCTCCTGCGGCGAGCGCGTCGGGGTCTCGCTGAAGGGGGTCGACGCGGACGAGCTCGCCCGCGGCCAGGTCCTGGCCCCGGCGGGCACGCTCGCCGAGGGCAGCGCGATCGCGGGTGGCCCCCTGGAACGGTGCCGCTACTACCGCGGCGACGCCGGCGCGGGCGCCCGGCTCCACCTCGCCCTCGGCATGCAGGTCGTGCCGGCGGTGCTGGAGAGCGACACGCCGGGCGGCGTGCGGGTCACGACCGACCGTCCGGTCGTCTACCGAGCAGGCACGCGAGGGATCCTCCTGGACCTCTCCGTCCCAGCGGGCCCGCGGTTGGTCGGGCGATTCCCCCTCCCGACCTGAGGACGGCGGCCGGCGAACATCTCGCGCGCGGCCGAGACCGAAGGCCGACCGTCAGTGGGGACCGCGGGTCCGGGCCGGCGCGGGCCGATGGTCGGCTTCAGGCGAACATCGTGACGGACTCCTTGCGGAGCTCTTCCTCGCCCACGACCTTCTCGATCGCGCGGTCGAAGTCCGCCGCCGTCACGCTGTCGCGCTCTTCCCGGATCGCCCACATCCCGGCCTCGGTGCAGATCGCGCGGATGTCGGCCCCGGTCGACCCGTCGCAACGGTTCGCGAGCGCCTCGAAATCGATCGGCTCCCGCAGGGCCATGCCGCGGGTGTGGATCTTGAAGATCTCGACGCGACCGGCGAACGCCGGGACCGGCACCTCGATGATCCGGTCGAACCGCCCCGGCCGCAGGAGCGCGTCGTCCAGGATGTCCGGACGGTTGGTCGCCGCGATGATCTTGACGTTCGAGAGCGGCTCGAACCCGTCCATCTCGGCGAGGAGCTGCATCAGCGTCCGCTGGACCTCCCGGTCCCCGCTGGTCGCGACCTCCAGGCGCTTCGCGCCGATCGAGTCGACCTCGTCGATGAAGATGATCGTCGGGGCCTTCTCCCGGGCGAGCTGGAACAGCTCGCGGACGAGCCGGGCCCCCTCGCCGATGTACTTCTGGACGAGCTCGCTCCCGACCAGCCGAACGAACGTCGCGTTCGTGTGGTGAGCGACCGCCTTCGCGATCAGGGTCTTGCCGGTACCGGGCGACCCGATGAGCAGCACGCCCTTCGGGGGATCGACCCCGACCTTCTTGTAGAGGTCCGAGCGGAGGAGCGGGAACTCCACCGCCTCGCGGATCTCCCGGATCTGGTCGGTGAGCCCTCCGATCTGCTGGTAGGTGACCGACGGCTTGTCGACGATCTCGCTCGCCGTGACGAGCGGGTCGAGCGACGCCGGCAGGACGCCCATCACCGCGAGCGTCTGCTTGTTCAGGGCGACGCGGCTCCCGACCGTGATCTTCGTGTGCTCGACGCTCTCGGCGGAGTTCACGACGAAGTCCGGGCCGGTCGACGACTTCACGATCACGCGCCCGTCGGTGAGCACGTCGCGCACGCTCCCGACGATGAGCGGCGGGTAACGCAGCCGGTCGAGCTCGGTCTTGAGGCGCTTGACCTCGCGCTGGAGGCGGAGGATCTCGGCCTCCATGTAGTGCCGCTCGCTCTCGACGCGCTTGATCGCCTCGGCGAGCTGGGTGTTCCGGAGCTCGAGGAAGTTCACCCGGTCGAACGCCTCGTGCTGGCCGGCGACCGGGGCCTCGGAATCGCTCATCGTCTGCTGACGTCCTCGCCGAGGGGAAGCGGAACTCACTAGGCGAGGCCGCTTATAAGTAGGTGACCGTGCGCGCGGGTCGAGGAGCGGTGCCGGAGGCGTCGGTCCGCCGCGGGACGGCGTTCGCTCCCGCCCATGTGAGCGGGATCTTCGTCCCCCGGGTCGACGCCCGCGACCCTCGGGCCCGTGGCTCTGTCGGCGCCGGGCTCGTCCTTTCCGCCGGGGTCACCGCCGCCGTGACGTGGGAGCGGGCCTCGCGCCCGTCGGTCGTCCTCGCCACCGACGTCCGGTCCCGCCTCGAGATCTCCTGCGCGGTCGCCCGTCGCCTCCTGGCCCATCGCCCGGGGCGCCTCTCGGTCCACCTCCAGCACGACCTGCCGATCGGCCAAGGGTTCGGCTCGAGCGCCGCCGGAGCGTTGGCGACCGGCCTCGCATTGGCATCGACCCTCGGCGTGCCCCGGAAGAAAGCGGCCGAGGTCGCTCACCTCGCCGACCTCTTCGGGGGTGGCGGGCTCGGGGGCGTCGCCGCGATCCTCGGCGGAGGGCTGGAGCTCCGCATCCGTCCCGGCATCCCCCCGTACGGGCGGGTCGTGCGCCACCACGTCGACCGGACCGTCCTGGTAGGGACCGTCGGGGCCCCGATCCGCTCGCCCGAGGTGCTGGCCGACCCTGCCCTGATGCGGCGGTTCTCGGTCGGGGAGCGACTGTTCGAGGACCTGGCCGACCGGCCGACCTGGGAGAGGTTCTGGGAGGTCTCGGAGCGGTTCACCGACGAGGTCGGGCTCGCGCCCCCACGACTTCGGGCCGTCGTTCGGGGATTGCGCCGTCGGGGCGCACCGGCCGCCCAGGCAATGTTCGGCGCGAGCTTCTTCGCTAGCCCCCCCTCCGGGGAGCGGGGCCGGGAGGTCCGGCGCTGGCTCGCGCGGGCGGGCATCACGTATCGTGAGCTCGCGGTCGCGCGGCGGGGAGCCCGCACGCGGGTCGCCGGAGCGCCCCGGCGGGGACGCCGCTGACCTCGGGCTACCGAGGCCCGGGAGGTCGGCTCCCCGAGCGACGCCCTGCCCGAGAAGGGGCCACCGGCCCGACGCAAGGGTTTTCTAACGGGGCCCGTGTGGGCCGCGCCCATGACACGCAAGCCGGCCCGCATGTACCGCAAGGTCGAGGGCCAGATCTACACCCGCCAGGAGTACATGGGCGGCATCCCGACCTGCCGCGTCACGCAGTTCGACACGGGCAACCTTCGCACGTCGTTCCCCGTGAGCCTGAGCCTCGGCACCGAGGAGGCGGCCCAGGTCCGGGACGTGGCCCTGGAGGCCGCGCGCGTCAGCGCGGTGCGCGTCCTCGAGAAGACGGCGCCGAACGAGTACCACCTCAAGGTCCGGCGGTTCCCGCACCAGATCCTGCGCGAGCACAAGATGGCGATGGGCGCCGGGGCCGACCGTATCTCCGACGGGATGCGGCGGGCGTTCGGCAAGGCGGTAGGGCACGCGGTCCGGGCCGAGATCGGGGCCGAGCTGCTGACGATCTACACGACGGAGGCGCACGTCGCGGACGCGAAGGAAGCGCTGCGCAAGGCGTCCCACAAGCTCCCGATCCCGACGCGCGTCAGCATCCTCACGACGAGCCCTCCAGCTTCGTAGGCGGACGGACGACCAGCACCGGCGCCGGTGCGTGGGTCACGAGCGCGGTCGAGACGCTGCCGAGCAGGAGTCGGCGGGCCGCCGAGAGGCCCCGAGAGCCGACGACGAGAAGGTCCGAGCGGTGGGCGGCAATCTGGCCCAGCACCTCCTCGACGACGACCCCTTCCTCGCAGACCCCGGTGACGCTCGTCACCCCGGCGGACCGGGCCTGGGCGACCGCCGCCTCGACGAGCTCGCGATAGTGCGGGACGGGGTCGGACGGGACCGCCGCCGGCACCAGCGGCTCGCTGGGCGACGAGAACACCGGCGGGAGCGGGGCGACCGCGACCACGAGAAGGTCGGCCGAGTACCGCTTCGCGAGGTCGATCGCGACCGTGAGCGCCGCCGACGCCGTCTCGGACCCGTCGATCGCCACCGCGATCCGGCGGAACGGGACGAGGTCCATGCCCCGCGCACCACGGGGTCGTACAAGTCCGTTGCGCGACCGAGCGGCCGGTTCGGGTGCCGCCGACCTCTTCTTAATTAATGCCGCAGGGGCTCTCGGGTTCGGGGATCACGAGTGCCGGTCTGCAGCAATTGCGGTGGCAGCGACTTCGTCTGGGCGGAGAACCTGAAGACGGGAACGATCGGGCGCGGCACCCTCTCGCTCCGCAGCGGTGGGGAGCTCGCCCTCGGCACGAGGGTCTGCCGGGGCTGCGGTCACGCCGACCTTTTCGTCAAGGACCCGACGATCCTTCGACAGCCGCACACGTGGAGGCCGGGAGAGTTCGTCCCCATCCCTCCCCGGCAGAGCCCGGGCCCCAAGCCGACCGCCCCGGCCCCGCCACCCTCGGCGCCGTCCGGGTCGCACGCCTACGCGACCCCGCCTGCCCCGCCGCCTTCGGCCATGCCCGTCGCAGCGCCGCCGACCCCCGCTCCGTCGCCGTCGCCCGCGCCGCCCCTAGCGACCGCCTCGCACTCGGCGGCCGCGTCGCCCCGCTTCCCGGAACCCTCGACCCCCGCCGAGGAATCCAGCCCGACGGCCGCGTCCCCGGCGACGGATGAGAGCTCACCGGCCTCGTCGACGTCGCTCGCAGCGAAGACCGGCGGAACGGGAACGAAGAGGCCCGCACGAAGAAAGGCGGTCAAGACGAAGGATGCTTCGCCGCCGACGGCCGAATAACCGGTCCAGAGCACCGTCGCTGGCCACGGCCCCGATGAGGGGACGGAGGATCCGGCCTAAGGATCAGCCCGACCCAGCGGCCCCGGGGATCGTGCGTCGAACGCGTCCTTCACGCTTTCGCGATCAGGTTCCGCCCCGCCGCGGGAGGATAGCGGGGCATGGATTTGAACCATGGATCTACGGGTTATGAGCCCGTCGGGATTTCAGGACGGCCGGCGCCGCCGGCCGCTTTCCTGACTACCCTACCCCGCTGCGGGGGCGGCCATGGGGGGTTCCGTATTAGAGGTTGGAGGGTCGAGCGGCGCTCCTCGCCTCCCCCGGGGCCGCGGGAAACCCCCGCGGACGTGGGAGGGTCCGACCGATGCGATTCAATCGGGTCGGTGGGTAGCCTCGTACTTCTTTCGGCACATCGCCGAGCAGAAGTAGACGTTCTGACCGCCGTAGGTCCCGTGGGCCGGAGCGCGGTCCGTATCGACGCTCATCCCACAGATCGGGTCGCGCACCTGAGCCATGATCCCCTCGTGCATCCTGAGGGCGGAAGCGTTCTTGGAACCTTCGGTCGGGTGCCCGGTCCGAGGCGCCTCCGGAGCAGTGCAGGCGCACGGCCGACCGGTCGCTCCCGCTTCGGGCCCGACGTCCTCGTCGGACCGCTCAGCCCTGCCCTCTCGTCGCGGGGCTTGGCCGCAGCGAGCTGGGCGTCACGCGGATGCGCGAAGTACGACGGCCGCAGGCTCGACCGGGCCTCGGCGTCGCCAGCTCGGTGCGCGGTCCGCCATGCCCGGTTCAGGTGAAGAGGTCCTCGAGCGGGTTCTCCATCTCCCGGATCTCGCGGATCTTGGCCCCGCGCGACTCCAGGTCGCGCACGAGGGCCGGGACCTGGTCCGGGCCGGAGAGCTCGCGCAGGTAGTAGTCGCCCTCCCGGGTGCATCCGGTCAAGGCGTCGGTGGGTTCGAGCACCCGGATCCCGACCACGAAGCGCGACCCTCGAAGGTTCTCGATGCGGTCGAACAGCGCGAGCCGGCCGGCCTTGATCGCGAGCACGTAGCGCCCGATCTCCCGGGCCTCGAACAGGTTGTGCGAGGAGTAGAGCACGATCTTCTCGCGGCTGAGCTCGAGGATCCGGGTCCGGAGCTCGCGCGCCGCCTTGGGGTCGAGGTTGCTCGTCGGTTCGTCCAGGAGGTAGATCGCACGTTCCCGCAGGAAGATCCGCGCGACGGAGACCCGCTTCTTCTGGCCGGCGCTGAGCTGGGCGAGGTACTGGCCGGCGAGCTCTCGGATCTGGAGGAGGTCCAGGACGCGGTCGACGTCCGCGGGCCCCGCCCGCTCGATCGCCGCGTAGAACTCGAGCGCTTCGCGGACCCGGAGGCCGTCCGGGATGCCGTCCATGTGGGAGAGGTAGTGCAGCTGGTCCCGGGCCCGTCGGTCGTCGACGGCCTGCCCACCGATGACCACGTCCCCTTGGTAGGGCCGAAGGATCCCCGCGAGCGTGCGGAAGAGCGTCGTCTTGCCCGCGCCGTTCGGGCCGAGCACGACGTAGATGGCCGGCTCGTGGATGGTGAACGAGATCTCGCGCAGGACCGTGCTCCCGAGATAGCCCGCGCTCACCGACCGGCAGGAGATGCCGAGCGCCTCCCCGGACCGTTCGGACCCGCCGCCCCCTGCCAACGCTCCCTCGTCCACGGAACAGCTCCTCCGTCTAGGCCGGCGAGAGCAGCCGCTCCCGGCGAAGCAAGCGTCCGATCATGCTCAGCAACAGCACCACCACGATCGTCACGAGCGCCATCGCGATCACGGCCACGGTGAAGAACGCCGAGGCGGACACGCCGTTCGCCCCGAGCGCGATGACGGCGGCCAGGGTCGCAACCGAGGGGAGGATCCCGATGAACGGCGCGAGCCCGACGGGGCTGTTCAACCCCTGGCGTGGGGAGGAGAGGGCCGACCAGTACATGCCGATTGTCGTGGAGAACGCCACGGAAGCGTAGCTCATCGGCACCGTGTAGAGGCCGACGGCCAGCGCGAAGTCGAGGGGGAGGGCCGTGCGCCGCGCGAGGTTCAGTCCGACGCCGACCCCGAGGGCGACCCCGAGCACGATGGTGACGAGGACGAAGCTCGCCAGAAGGACGTTCAGGAACAGGCGACGGGGGGTGACCCCGTAGGCCATCAGATACTCGAGCACCCCCTTCAGGCGGTCGCTGGTGAAGACCGTCAGACCGCCCATCGCCCCCACGGCCACGAAGATCGGGAGGAGGAGCGGGAGCCCCGAGGAGAACCCCGCGCGGCTCGTGACGCTCAGGCTCACCGTGAGGAGGACGGACATCGCCGTAGCGTAGATGAGGTACGGTCGGCCAATCACCGCCGACCTCCGGACGGTGACCCCGAGAAGGGAGGCGAGTTCCTCCTGGACAGTCGGCGTCGCCACGGGAACGGGCGGAGGGAGGCTGCGAAGGATAAGGCGGTTCGGCCCGACGGGGCAAGGTCGCAGACCCACCACCTCCCGGCTCGCCCTGCATTCCGCCCGGCTGGGGGTCCGCGGCCGGGTCGCGCCCCGCGGCGGAGACCCCTCGTTGTCGGCAGGCGGCCGATCGACCGTTCCGTGACCTCCGCCGGTGCCTCAAATAGCCCGAGAGAGTCGATCGTCCGCCATGAGCCCAGAACCGCGCGGGCCTAAGGGACCGGAGGCTCCGCAACGCCTCGCGGTGCCCGGGGGACATCTAACGTACGAGACGGGCGGACGGGGAACCCCGCGAGTGTTCCTCCACGCCGCGATCGCCGATCGGCGAATGTGGGATCGGGAGTTCGCCGCGGGCGCGCGAGAGCACGCCGTGGTCCGTTACGACACGCGGGGTCTTGGCCAGTCTACCGCGGCCACGGCCCCGTACTCCGACGTCGAGGACCTTTCCGCCGTTCTTGAGCACCTTCGGCTCGGGCCGGCCATCCTGGTGGGATGCAGCAACGGTGGTAGGATCGCTCTCGATTTCGCGGTCGAGCACCCTTCTGCGGTGAAGGCGCTGCTCCTCGTCGCCCCAGGGCTCTCCGGCTTCGATGGTTCGACGGACCCGGAGGGGCAGTCCGACTACAGCTCGGACGGCGCGCGCACGAAGGAGATCTACCAAGCCTGGGGCGCGGGTCGGAAGGACGAGGCTCTGCAACGCCTGCGCGAGTACTGGTGCTCGATGCAGTCGGGGCAGAACCTCGAGCTCGTCCGACAGATGATGCGGGACAACGCCCACGAGATCTTCACCGAGGCCAGCGCGGGCCACAACCGAGCGCTGGACCCACCGGCGATCCGCCGACTGAAGACGATCCGCGTCCCGACGACCGTCCTTTCGGGCGATCATGACGAACCCACCTGCGGTTGGATCGCGCGACGGGTCGCCCGGGAGATCCCGGGGGCCGAGTTCGTCCCGGTGACCGGGGCGGATCATCTGGTGAACCTGTCCCGACCGGATGTCTTCGACGCCGCGCTGGCTCGCCTCTCCAGCAAGTGAACGGCATCTCTCGACGGCGAGCCTCGGCAGGGCGAGGCAGCCTGCGCTACCCCGCTAAGGATGCGGTACCGCGGGGCATGCTTCGTTCCGTGGAGTCCCCTGCCGTCGGGTGGGGCTTGTCCTCCTAGGGGTGTCTCCACAGCCCAGCTCGCTCGCCAGCTGACTACGGCGCCGGGCGGTGCCCGGACCGAAGGGCCAGCGCCCGGTCTGACGCGGATTCCCGCCACAAGAGCAACTCACCTCTTGGCTCGACCCCCGTCGCCGTCGGCACTTCCGATCCGTGGTGACGGCACCTGCCTTCCTCCGCGGCAAGTCTCCTGAACGTGACCTTATACTCGAAATCCTCAACGGCGGAGCATGTGGGCCCGCTGGTACGGCCCGTTTGTCGAGAAGTTTCGAACGTGGGCCGAGAACGAGCGCGGTGTCCGTGCCGCATTGATTGTCGGGTCCCAGGCCAGGACCGAGGCGCCCGCGGATGAGTGGTCGGACCTGGACCTCGTAGTCTTCCACACCGACCCCCCCGAGCTCATCGAGTCCACCGACTGGTTCCAGCCTTTCGGAACCGTGGTGCTTTCGATCGTGGAGCCAACGGCGGTAGGTGGAAGCCGCGAGCGGCGTGTCCTTTACGCTGACGGGAGAGACGTCGACTTCGCGATCTTCCCTGCCGCGGCCATACCGTTCCTTGCTAGGTCCCCGGAAGGCCTCAGCGTCCTCGGTCGCGGATTCGCGATACTCGTCGATAAGGACCGGGGATTTGCGGAACTCCGGGCCACGGCGAGGAGCCGCGCGTCGAGAACATCGGGACTCCCGACGAAGGGCGAGTTCCAGGCGGATGTCTCAGACTTCTACTACCATCTCCTCTGGTTCGCGAAGAAGCTGCGGCGGGGAGAGACCTGGCTGGCCAAGATGGGGTGTGACGGTTACCTCAAGCTGCTGCTCGCCCGCATGATCGAGTGGAGCACGGTCGCGAGCTCCTCAGGTAGGGTGGATGTCTGGCACGACGGCAGGTTCCTTGACCGGTGGGCACCGTCCCGGGTGAAGTCTCAGCTAGCAGCGACGTTCGCCCAATATGAAGCCCATGATGTGTCCCGCGCCCTCCGCGAGACCGGTCAGCTCTACGGTGAACTGGCCCGTCAGGTCGCCGGACAGTTCGGCTGGAGCTACCCGGCAGAGGCCGAAGAGATGGTCACGGGGTTCGTCCAGAGCACGCTGGCAAGCCTGCCCCCTCCACCGTGATGGCCGAGACTTTCACCCGCCTTCCCGAACGACCCCGGCTTGGACTGATGGGGTTGAGCGAAGGGTTCGGGCCCCCGGCGCCCGCGGCCCTGGGTCGGCTGGGAACTTGAGGGGCCTGCATCCGACCTTCGTCGAGCGACCTCAAGATCCCCTGTGCAGGATAGGGTCGGATGGTTGACGAACCAGCCGCTCCAAGCCCGCGCGAGCTTCGCTTCGCGGCAGGCGCGGCAATCTGGTCGTTCGCCTTCGCTTCCATCAGCTTCTACTGGGCGGCCGGGGGCACGTTCGGCGTGAACACTGTGGGGAACCAGATCGAGAGTTACGCAACCACGCTCCCGGGGTTTTTCGTGATCCTCTGGATTGACGCCGTCGTCAAGACGCTCTTGGGAGCGCTCGCAGTCGTCTTGGCCACCCCCTCGTGGAGGAAGACCGCCCCGGGGAAGGGATCCCTTCCGACCGTCGCATGGACGGCGGGGTTCCTGATGTTGGGCTACGGAGCCGTGGAGTTCACGGTAACCGGATTCTCCGCCCTGCTGATGGCGACGAGGGTGCTGACGCCGTCTCCCTCGGTGGACTGGACAGGAATCGCTGGACATCTGGCCCTTTGGGACCCGTATTGGATGCTCGGTGGCGTTCTCTTTCTGCACTCCGCCCGAGGCGTCGGAGCCCGACCACGCGAGGTGTTCCGCCGCTGGATTCGGACAGTTTCGCACTCTACATGAGTGGCGAAGGCGGCCTAAAGACCCCCGGCTCCCGCGTCGGTCGCTCGGGGGACCTCGGGTGCCCCTGCGTGGTCGGCTCCGTAGGAAAACAGCCGCGGGAGGGATTTGAACCCTCGGCCTGCTCCTTACCAAGGAGCCGCTCTACCAGCTGAGCCACCGCGGCGCGTCATCGCCGTGGCGGCGCCGGCTCCTTATCGCGCTTTCCCCCACGGGCTCGCGCCGTCCCGGTTTCCCAAGGGAACCCCGCGCTCTCCTCGTTCCAGCGCGTCCGGTCCAGCGCCGGGAGCGACCGCTTCTCGACGAACGCCGCCATGCCGGCACGTTGGCCCTCGGTCCCGAACAGCCTCGACCAGAGGTCGAGCTCCGTCCGCAGACCGTCGTCGATCCCGGGGTCGAGGGCCTCGAGGAGGGCGAATTTGGCCGCGGCGAGAGCCACCGGGGGCTTGGTCGCCAGCTCTGCGGCCAGGGCGAGGGCTGTGGGAAGGAGCTCTGCTCGCGGGACCCGTCGGTCGAGCAGGCCCGCCGCCTCCGCCTCGGCGGAGGTCGCCGGCCTCCCCGTGAGGATCCAACGGCGGGCGCGCGCGGCGCCGATCCGCCGCGGGAGCCGACGCGTACCCCCCCAGCCCGGCATCACCCCGAGGTTGATCTCCGGCTGGCCGAACTGGGCGTCCTCGCTCGCGACGAGGAAATCGCACGCCAGGGCGACCTCGAGACCTCCGCCGAAGCAGGCCCCGTGGACCGCCGCGATCACGGGCAGCGGGAGCAGCTCGATCTTCCGGGTGAGCGCCTGGCCCCG
>DASPQN010000054.1:0-5755 GCA_035624925.1 Thermoplasmata archaeon | reverse complement strand
CCGAGAAGTCGCGTCAGCGCGAGGTACCGCATGGACGGCTGGTCCGGCTCCAGGAGCCAATCGACGACCTTCGCGCGCGGCACCACGGGGCCGAGCGACCCCGACCCTTATCCGAGTTTCCAACGACGACCAGGGTTCCGTCTCTCGACGCCGGACGGGCGGCGAGAATCCCGAAGTACGGTGCACCTCCCCGGTCCCGGCGGTTCGGGGGTCCTACGGCTTGGGGCTTCCCTGGATCAGCCGCAGGTAGGCGTCCTCCAGCGTAAGTGAGGAACTGCTGAAGGAGGTCACGGGCGCGACCTTCTGGCACCCTTCGAGGATCCTTGCCCGCGTCGCCTCCGCACCGTCGAACTCGAGCCGGAACCGCGTCAGTGTGACGGCCCTCACGCTGGTGACCCCAGGGACCGACGCCACGGCGGCCGGGTCCGCCGGTCGGACGAACTCGACGTCCAGGCTCTTCGCCTGGAACCGGCTCGCGAGGTTCTCGACCGTGTCCTGGAGCAGGACCTTCCCCTGGTTGAGGAAGATGACGCGGTCGCAGACCTCCGTGACCTCCTGGAGCAGGTGAGAGCTCATCAGGATCAGGCGGTGCTCCCGCTTGAGCCGGAGCAGGACGTTGCGGACGATCACCCGCTCGGCCGGGTCGAGCCCATTGGTGGGCTCGTCCAAGAGCAGCACCGACGGCTCCGGGAGCAAGGTCGCGGCCACCACGATCCGTTGCTTCTGGCCCTTGGAGAGCTTCGCGGTCCGCAGGTCGAGCGGAGGGAGCTCCAGCTCCGTGGCGTAGCGCTCGATCCGGTCCCGGAGCTGTTCCCGAGGGAGCCCCCGGAACTCCCCGATCATCGTGAGCGTCTCGCGCCCGGTGAGCGCCGGGTACGGTTCGGGGGTCTCGACCAGGGCGCCCACGTCCCAGAGCGCCGCCTTGGGGTCGGCCCTCACATCCACCCCGTTGATGACGGCCGAGCCCCGCGTCGGCCGCAGGAAGCCGGTGAACAGCTTGAGCGTGGTCGTCTTCCCCGCACCGTTCGGGCCCAGGTACCCGATCGCCCCGCCGCCCTCGTAGTGGAACGAGACGTCGTCCAGGGCGGTGAACGGACCGAAGCGCTTGGTCAGGTTCCGGGCGTCGAGCGACGGCATCCTAGCCGCGGACCTCCTTGAAACGGTAGATGACGTACGAGAGGACCAGGAACGCCGCGAGATAGACGGCCATGATCACCGCGCCCTCCCACGGGTACGGGGCGAACGTGTAGACCGCGATCGACCCCCCTCGCCGGCCCACCCCCACATGCATCACCGTCTCGTGCTGGAAGTTCGTGGAGAGGACCGTCGTGATCGCCTGCGCGCCGTAGTCCAGCGAGAACCACGGCTCGACGCCGCTGAGGTCCCCGATCGAGGTGGCGATGGGGAACCCCAGGATCAGGATCAGCACCGAGGCGATGATGCTGACCGTGGGGTTCCGAAAGAACGAACTGAAGAAGAACGCCACCGCGAGCACCGCGAGCAGGAAGAGGAGCGCGGCGCCGATCGAGAGCAGCAGCGCGGAGGGGACGTTCCCGTAGAAGTACTGGGCGGCGACCGCCGCGAACGCGTAGTAGACCAGGCCGACCGCCGTCCCGGTGACCGCCGCGGCCGCGAAGCGCCCGCCGAGCAGCGCTCCCCGGCGCACCGGCTGGGCGAGCATCAGGTACCCCGGCCCTCCGCTCAGGTCGACGGCGAGCGCGTCGCCTCCCAGGAACGCGCCGGTGATGATCACGGCGTCCGCGAGGACCGAGAGGTAGGTTGCGAGGTAATCGGAGGACGTTGGGTTGTTCGCCGTCACCGTCGCGACCCCCCGATGGAGCTGGACGCCGAGGATCGCGGCGGAGATCACCGCGACGAAGCCGAGCAGCCCAAGGAACCGCCACGTCCTCCGGTAGGACCTCAGCTGGTAGCGAAAGGCGGTCTGGAACTGCTCCGCATCGCCCACGATGCGCGTCACGGCCGGGGCTCTTCACGGACTCGCGGATTTAGGTGTGGCGCTCCCGGCGCCGGCAGCCGTCACCGGGCCAGATCCCAAGCGGGTTCCGACCTGAGCTCCGAAGCGATCTTCGACAGTGAGCGGGGACCACGGGTCCGAGGCCGCTCGACCGGTTCTCGTGGGACAAAGTGGTCAGCCGGCCGTCCCTGAACCCTCGACACTGACGCCCGCCCGGCGCCGTCTCGAGGGCCGTGGGAGCCTCACATCGGGGGGCCTCGAGTGCCCTGGGCCATGGCGCTTCGGCCAACACCAATCGGAATCGAATCACCCGGGAGCCGAGGGGGCCCCCTTCCTGGAGAACCAAGGACTAGGCGAGGGAAGCGCCGTGGCCGGACGTGCCCCCGGCTCGGCCCTTCAGCGGGCCGGCGGACCTGCTCCAAACGAGGACGTGACGTACGTTGGAAGGCGCCCCGAGTCGTTCTCGAAGGCCGCTGCGGACTGACACGCCCGTCCCGGGCAACGTACGTAGCCGGTTTGGCCAGCTCCATGGGGAATCATAGCTCATCGATGAACTATGCATTTACTATAGGTCTACGTAGGCGGGTTTAATATGCCACAAGTTGTCCCGCCGGCCGTGACCGTTTCGAGCCGTGGGCCCTTGACAGCACGATTGGGCGTCATCGTCGTAGTTCTACTAGCGAGCCTCCTCCTGGTCAACCCGGTTGCGGGAGCTCTGGAGAGTGGCTCAGCCGCGAGCCCTGCACCCCCCGCGGGGGCTCCAGCCCCCGGACATCCGGCAACGGCCACGCCCTCAGAGGGCCCCTCGGCCGTGGCCGCTCACGCTTCCCCGGCATTGCGAGGAAGCTCGACGTCGCGGGGCGCGGTAGCCCCGGTCGTTCCGTTTCTCGGGTCGCCCTCGGGTCAAGCTGAGGGCCTGGCTGCCGGCGCCCCAGGCGTTGCGCCGTCGCCCGTTACGTGTCTCCCTGGCCTAGGGCCCGCGGCCTGTCCCACCGCGCCGGCCAGCAACAACACCTCGGCCACCAACGGGACCGAGGGTCCGATCACTCCCGACAACACGAGGTATTGCGCCGGCGGTTCGGCGAGCCTCTCCCCCAGCTTCAGCGGGGCGCTCCCTGCCACCACCGGAAGCGCGAGCCTCAACGCGGGGCTGACCGTCAGCGCGTACGTGAGGGCCTGTATCACCTGGAGCTTCAACCTGTTCAGCGGGTTCACGTTCTACTACGCCGAGTTCTACGAGTCCTGGACCGAGCACCTCACGGCGACGCTCAACGCTGGAGCCGGCGGCTTCTCGGAGAACACGTTCAACAGCGAGCCCTCCCCGCTCGGTGGGGGCCAAGTGGCGGAGTGGAACTACTTCCTCTTCACGGTCACCCTTGACCTCTACCTGTCGATCGAGTACAACCTGTCGCTGAGCCCGAATGCCGGGCTGGACATCGTCCAAGGCACGACCGGGTGGGCGGACCAGAACTACTCGTTCGGCACCAGTTCCTGGACGGACACGAACAGTCCCCTCGCGTGCACCGGTGGGGAGAGCACGACGACCGGTTGTGCGACGATCATCCCCAGCAGTACCACCCTGGGCAGCAACGCCGAGGTCCGCGTGGGCCCGGAGGCGTCGGTCACCGGTTCGTTCAGTTTCTTCGGGTTCTCGGTCGCATCGCTGACCGCCTGGGTGTTCCTGTACGGCCAGCTTAGCCTGTTCTCCGGCCAGGGCCCGGTCGCCTCGGATCCGAGCGGCGGGGATTGCGGTAGCTCCTGGACAATCGCGGGCATGCCCTCGACCTGGGCCCTCGAGAACGACTATTGGCTCGCCGCCTGCTTGGACGTCGGCCTCCAGTACGGGGCGTCGTGGAGCGCCCTCTCGGGCGCGTTCAGCGGGACGATCTATGTCAGCGCGCCGTACGTTCTTTGGGCGGGGCCCGTGCTGAGCACGGTGAACGTCTTCGACACCACCCTGAACCGTGCCACGGAGGCCCTCAGATTCGCCAACCCGGTCACCCCCGACCCGTCCTTTACGATGGAGGCGGGGACGACCGACACCCTGGAGGTCATCTCGCCGCTCTCGTTCATGTCGAGCAACTCGGTCGGCGGGACCTGGGGCTCGCCGTCGTGCGGGACAATCACGCCCGTAGCCTCGACGCCGAGCGGCATGGTCGTCACGTACACCGCCCCCGGCAGCCCGGGGACGTGCCAGCTCTCCGTGACCAGCGGTCTCCTGTTCGGTGTCGCCGTCCCGCTGCTCCAGATCGACAGCGTGACGTTCGACATCAATGTCGCCCCGACCTTCGATTACCAGCCCCATGTGACCCTGCACTGGGCAGGGCAGGGCTGCTGGCCGGTCTGGGCGTGCGTCGGCGCCCCGTTCCTCCTCAACGGGTCTTGGTCGCTCACCCTGCACGGTCAGGGCAGCTTGAGCAACCTGACCTACGTGGTCGCGAACCCGTCGTACCTGACCCTTCCGAACGTCTCGGCGGGGAACTACAGCTACCTGATCTCGCCCCTGCCGGGGCTGACCCCCGTGGGAGGCGTCTCGGGAGAGCTGAGCGTCTCCGGCCAAGACCAGTTCCTCAACATCGACTTCGCCCGTCTCGCGGTCATCTTCCAGGAGAAGGGGCTGCAGACCGGCGCGCGCTGGGGGGTCGAGGTCGACGGGGTCACGATGAACTCGACGACCTCCTCCCTCGAGGTCAACGCCACGCCGGGCAAGCTCACCTACCGGATCAACGGCGTGCAGGGCTACTATGTCACGCCGTCGAACACCAGCTCGGTGACGCTCAACTCCACGGACGTCGTCGTGCCGGTGCAGTTCACCGTGAACCGGACGAGCTCTCCGCCGCCCCCGGCGGCGTTCCCCGTCCAGTTCCTCCCTGCGGGCCTTCCCGCCGGCGAGCTGTGGTCGGTCACCCTGTTCCCCGGCGTGACGAAGACCGGGCCCGACCCGACGTTCGAGCTGGCCAACGGGACGTACAACTTCTCGGTCCTGTCGCCGCAAGGGTTCTCGACGGGGCTGGGCGCCGGTCAGATCGTCGTCAACGGAGCCAACACGCCGCCCACGCTCATCCCGTTCGCCCCCGTGACCTACCCGGTCACGGTGGGGGCGTTCGGCCTACCCTCGGGGACGTCCTGGTCCGCGACGATCGACGGCACCAATCTGACGACGACCGGGACGACGATGGTGTTCGACCTGCCGAACGGGTCGTACCCGTACTCGGTGACGCCGGTCCCCGGCTACACCGCGTCGCTCAGCGGCGTCGTCGACGTCGCCGGCTCAGGAGCGTCGGTCTCGGTCTACTTCACCCCTGTGCTCTACGCGGTGCTGGTCTCGGAGTCCGGCCTGCCCGTCGGCACGCCGTTCACGGCTACGGTCGGGGGACAGCCGTTCACGACGAGCGTCAACGGCTCGACCTCGGCGCTCGTCTGGCAGGAGTTCAACGGGTCGTACAAGTACCAGGTCACCGACCCCGCCGGCTGGACCGGTGGCGGCTCGGGTACCGTCGTCGTCGCGGGCAAGTCGGTCATCCTGAACACCACGTTCGTCCCCTCGGGGAAGCCGTACTACAAGCTGACGTTCAAGGAGAAGGGCCTGCCCAAGAACGGCACCTACTGGTCGGTCGTCCTCGCGAACAGCACCCTCTGGTCCAACTCGACGAAGGCCGTGTTCTCGGTCCAGAACGGGGTGTACGCGTGGACGGTCCCCGCCATCCCGGGGTACGCTCCCGTCACCAAGTCCGGGTCGGTGACGATCCACGGAGGGTCGAAGACGGTCACCGTCAAGTT
>DASPQN010000053.1:0-10305 GCA_035624925.1 Thermoplasmata archaeon | reverse complement strand
GGGAGCGCGTACGTGTCGGTCCCGTCGGCGTACAGCTACGGCGGGGAGACCGGCGAGACGGTGACGGGGGCGAACGTGGCGTGGAGCAACGGGGCCGGCGGGCCGTTCTCGACGTACGGGACGATGACGACGGGTCCGTCGATCCTGACGGGGTTGTGGAACGCGACGGCGCCGGAAGGATCGTACCCGGTGACCCTGGATGTGACGCCGGCCAACGCGTTCGTCCTCGTCGGCCCGCACGACTGGCCCCAGAACTTCACGGTGGCGGAGATGGCCGTCGTGCCCGCCGGCTCGCCGGAGACGATCTACTTGGCGCCGGGGAACTATTCCTGGCAGACGGTGCTCTCGGACTACGCGTCAGCGTCGGCGACGGTCGACGTCGTCGGTCCGACGACCGTCAACGTCTCGCTGACCTCGGACCCGGCCCTCGGCATCTACACCCCGCTCTGGGCGTTCTCCAACTCGGAGCTCGCGGCGTTGTCGACGTCGGGGAACGGCACCCCCTCGAGCCCGTACGTCATCGAGAACGTGCAGAGCCGGCCGATCGTCGCCCCGTTCGGGCTCTACAACGACTTCGGGTTCCCGGCCTACCCCGCCGTCTTCCTCGCCAACACGAACGCGACGACCGAGTTCGACGACCCTCCGAGCTTCTCGACGGTGACGGACGTCGCCACGCCGGGCGCGGGGCGGTCCCTGCCGTACGTCAACGACCTGCAGTACTGGTTCTGGAACGCCTCGAACGTCGCGGTCGTCAACGCGACGAACATCTCCGGCTGGTTCGCGGCCTCGACGTACTACCCGGCCGCGTTCAACACGTTCAGCGTGGTGTTCTACGAGGGGGGCCACGACCTGGTGGCGGGCGACACGTTCGACAGCGAGGGCCAGGGGCTGCTCCTGTTCAGCGGCGGGTCGTTCTTCGGACCGCTGAACGTGGGCGGGGGCAACAGCACGGTCTGGGGCGACCGGTTCGTCCAGGTCCCGGCCCCCAACTCGACGCTCGAGCTCCTCACCGAGTCGACCGGCCTCGGGCTCGAGGTCGCCGAGGCGAACGACCTCGTGTACGACAACGACGTCGACACCCCGACGACCGCCTGGCTCGTCCCGATGAACCTCTACTCGGGGGCGGCCGAGTTCTTCCAGGACAGCTTCAACATCACCCGCGAGCCCGCGTCGGCCGTCCGCTACGCGAGCGGGTTCCCGTTCGAGCCCTTGACCGGGAGCATCGCCGGGACGTCCTACCAGGGCGGGAACTTCTGGTGGGACTACGGGATCGCCAGCAATCCGTTCAACGGGGCGGACGACCCGTACGACCTCTTGCCGTACGAGGAACGCGGCGTGACCCCCCTGGTCGGCTACGGCCCGGCGTACTACTCCGCGACGTACATCTATCCCGGCGGGGACTACCTCCCGCTGACGACGGTCGCGCTGTACCCGGTCGTCATCCGGAGCGCCGGGTTGCCCGACGGGCTATCCTGGGGGGCGAACCTGTCGCTCCGGAACGGCACTCCGGTCGACTACCCCACGGCGAACGGGACCAGTGCGGTCGCCTACCTGCCGAACGGTTCGTACTCCGGGTCGGCCGTTCCGCCCGTAGGATGGGCAGGCTCCGGCCCGCGGGCCGTGAAGTTCTCGGTCGCGGGGGCAGGGACCTCCCTGACGTTGTCGTTCCGGCTCGCGAAAGGGTTCCGGCCGTTGACGTTCGCGGAGAGGGGCCTCGCGAAGGGCACGCCCTGGTCGGTGACGCTCAACGGCCTCGACAACGGCGGGAGCGCGCCGCCGGTCGTGAACCTGACCGAGACGTCCGTGGGTCGGAAGCTCGTGTTCGCGGTCGTCGCGAGCGCGGGGTACGCCTACGCCGCAGCGCCGGTCGGGGGCTACACCCTCGCATCGCCCTCCCATGGGAGCGTCGACCCTGCCGGGGGCCGCACGGTCGTCCACCTCGAGTTCGTCCCGGTCACCTATACGGTGACGTTCACGGAGACCGGCTTGCCGAACGGGACGCTGTGGAAGGTGTCGGTCGACGGCCGGACCTACAGCTCGAAGGGGGCCTCGATCGCCGTCCAGCTCCCGAACGGGACTTCCGCCTTCACCGTCCGTCCGGCGCAGGGCTACCAGCCGAGCCCGCACACCGGGGCAGTGACCGTGGCGGCGGGCCCGACCTCGGTGTCGATAACGTACGCGAAGCGCTAGCCGGAGCGTACGGCGGTTGCACGAAGGACGAGCCGTGCCCGGACGGCGGCCAAGCCGGGAACCGCCGGCGAGCTCGCTACGGTCAGTCCGGTCCGAGGAGGATCCGGCCCCGACCGCGACCCGCGCGGTGGAACCGCACGGCCTCGCCCTCGACGATGACCCTGCCGATCTTCGTGTCGACGACGATGCGGTCCGCCGACGCTTCGACCAACATTACTGGGGGTTTCTTGGCTGCCATTAGATTAGCTACCCGGTAGGGGTTCATGAACCTAACCCTCGTCCGATTTCCGCGCGGATTCTGTAGCGGGGTGGAACGGAGCGCGCCCCAGCTGAGGGGATCGGACGACCCCTACGGTCGCCCCGTACCTATCGATGCCGGCTGCACGGCCGGCCTTTTGCCCGAGACCCGGCATGCGGGAACGCCGGGCCGCTGACGAGCCTGCGTCGTATTGTTGCGAGGCATTCGCCGGCCCTCTAAACGGTGTCCCTGCGGGTTCCGGGGACGGGATTCTGCCGGACCGTTTCCACGCTGTTGACCGCCGGTCGCGAGCTGTGCAATGGGCACCGGGGCACGCCCCCCGCTCGATCGTTAGGCTGGCGTTCGGCCGGGGCCCGGCGTAGCCGGGCCCCCGGTCGACGGGTCTCGGCATGACCGGGGCTCTCGAATGCTTTAGGATCGAGCGATCCTTCGGCAGCTTGCCCGTCGCGTCGTGGCCCGTACGGCAGCCAACCGTCGGCCCGCCTGGGCCGAGCGGCGCAAGCGTGCGGACGAACCGCGGGCGTCGACGGAGGTCTCAAGTCGGCCCGGTCTGTCGTGGCGCCACCGTCAGGATGGTCCTGCCTCGGTCGCCCGGCCGTTCGACGAACCCGTCCCGACGTTTGCGCTACCTCTCGGGCTGGGCGGGGTCGAGGAGCATCGGTTACCGCACCGGTACGGCACCGTGATTAATGGCAACGGATGCCCTCGGGACGGGGGGGATGACGAGTGTCCCTGCTACGACCAGGGCGTGTTGCGCCGATTCTTGCCGCGGTGCTGATGGTGCTGAGCAGCACCGTGGCCGGGGTAGCCTTACTCACTCCGTCCCACGCAGCAGCATCTCGTGGCCCGGGGGGCGAGCCCGCCGCATCCTCCGCCTGGCTGACGGCTTCGTCGGCGACCCGCGGGGCGGGCGCAGCCCCCCCCTCGCTGTCGGACGAGGCGAGGGTGACCGCTGGTACGGCCCCTGCCGCCGGACCTCATCCCGGGACGCTGGACGTCTACGAGCCCGGCTACCCTGACTCCGTCGACCCCGCGGTCGAATACGAGACCATCGGGATCGGGGTGATCGACAATGTCTATCAGGCCCTGGTGAGCTACAACGGCAATTCTACCGCTTCGTTCGTGCCGGCGCTCGCCACCTGCGTTCCGGGGACCTCCCAATGCAGGACCGATTACGGTAGTTCGCTGATCGTCAACGGCACCGGCGCCCTCGCGAACCAGCCCGAGTACTGGACGTTCGTCCTCGACCCCTCGGCCCGGTTCTACGACCCCGGGACGGGGGGGAGCTGGGGGGTCTACCCATCGGACGTGATGTTCTCCATCGCCCGCGACCTGGTCTGGGCGGACCCGCGGGGCACGGGCCCCGGCTGGATCGTCGGGCAAGCGCTGCTGCCTGCGGGCAACCCGTCGTGGGACCACGACCTCCACGCCCCGTACAACACCACGCCGGCCGACATCCTGGGGTCGATGCTCGTCAACGACTCCCACTACTGCCCACTGTCGGCGCCCGGCGTGTTCGCCGGTCACGGCTGCATCACCCTCGTCGCGGACGGAGGCGGCGTCGCTTGGCCGTACCTCCTCGAGCTCGTCGCGGAGGTCTTCGGGACCGGGATCGTCCCCTGCGGCTGGTTCACCAGCGAGTCGGCCGGGCTGCCCGGATGGTCCGGGACCACAGCTCCGCATGGCGACGGCTCCTGCCGTCTTCCCGACGGCGGGACGACCACGAACGATTCCAGCTGGACCACCTACCTCGCGAGCCTCGCGCCGACCTCTTGGGACACGGTCGCGAAACTGACCACCACCGCATGGCCCGCGCCCCAACCGAACGTCCAGTTCCGCATGGTCGGCTCCGGCCCCTACTACGAGGCCGCCCTGAACGCCTCGGCAGGCTACACGCTCGAGGCGAACCCCGCGTATGCTGCCCCCTCGGGTTGCTCGGGTGCGGGGGGTCTCGCCCGCTACACCGGTGCTTGCGACCCCGCCGCGGGGACGTACATCGGTAACGTGAGCGTGACCTGGGAGCCCGCCGGCAACCTCACGGGGGGCCTCTCCGCCGCCGAGAACGGGACGGCGGACTTCTCTGTCGTCGGCGAGCCGGACACGGCGGCCTGGGTCGCCCTGGAGAACTCGGGCAAGGCGACCGTGGCCGAGTTCCCGACCGAGCTCTTGAACTCCTTCAACCTGAACCTCAACTGGAGTCCCTCCGCCTACAGCGAGGACGGTCTCCCCGGCTCGCCGTCGATCCCCGCGGACTTCTTCTCCGCCCCGGCGGCGCGCAACATTCTGGTCCAATCCTACCCGTACTCGGCCATCGAGAACTCGGTATGGACGACCGACGGGATCCAGCTCCAGTACAAGACCGGGGGCCCCATCCCCAAGGATATGGCGCCGTACTCCGCCAGCATCTACCCTCCCACGGGCAACGTCTCCTTCCCGGACGGTTCGCCCGACCCGATCCCCACGGACACGGGCGGCGCGGGTTGGTGGTGGTCCCAGGGACGCACTCCGTCCAGCCCGTACTATGACCCGGAGCTGCTCAACTGCACTCCGTCGACCCCCTGCACGTTCCCGGTCGTCGTGGCCGCCGGGTCCCCTCAGTCGGCCGTCGCCCTCACGGATTTCCTCCAGTCGATCGAGGTGATCACGGGGTACGCGATCGTCCCTTACCCCTTGGCCCTGACGTTCCCGACCCTGATCGATTATGCAACGTCGGGCCCGTCCCAGAACCCACTACCGGCGTACGCCCTCGGGTGGGCACCGGACTACGCCGACCCGACCGACTACTTCATGCCCTACGCCGTCCCGGACTCGTTCTACGCCGCCGCCGATGCGCTGAACGAGAGCCTGAGCCTCCCGGCGTACGACAACGTCGGGGCCTGTGGTCATGGGACCGCCACGTTCGCCAACCTCGCCTACTGGGCCGAGCACGGACCGATCTCGTCGGCCTGCGAGGGGGTCGCTTACGGCGTGGCGAGGGTCTGGATGTCGACCGCGGCGTCGCTCTCGAACCAGACCACCCGCATCGTCGAGTACAACCTCCTCACCCGCCTCCTGAACGACCTCGGCCTGTACATCTGGTCGGGCCAGGACAACGAGGTCGTCGGGCTCGGGCCGTGGATCAACCTCACCTCCGTCAACACGAACCCGATCCTGGGCGGCTCGGGCGACCAGCCGTGGTTCGACCTGAGGTACGGCAACGCCTCGTCCTCTGCGACGTCCTCGACCCCGGTCGGTGCGTCGCCCGGTACGCCGCTCTACGACCCGGAGAACGGGGACGTGTACGTCCCCAACGCGGGCTCCGCCTCCGTCAGCGTCCTATCGGGGACGACGGACCAGGTGCTCACGACGATCGCCGTCGGCTCCGGGCCCGGGACCCCCGTCCTCGACCCGGCGAACGGCGAGGTGTACGTCGCCAACTTCGCCAGCGCGAACGTGAGCGTCATCGACGGGACCACGAACCTCGTGCTGACGAGCGTCCCGGTCGGCACGGGCCCGTGCACGCCCGTCTACGACCGTCGTTCCGGCGTGATGTTCGTCGCGAACAACGGTTCGAACGACGTGAGCGTCCTCAACACGAGCTCCGATACCGTCGTCCGGACGGTCCCGGTCCTCGCGGAACCGTCCTCGCCGGCGCTCGACGCCGCGAACGGCGAGCTCTACGTCCCGGACTACGGCCCCGGCGACGTGAGCGTCCTCAACGGCACGACGTTCGTCCTCGTCACGACCGTCCCGGTCGGCTCGGGGCCGCAGGCGCCCGTCTACGACCCGTCGAACGGGGACATCTACGTCCCGAACTCCCTGTCGAACAACGTCAGCGTGATCTGGGGCACGACCAACAAGGTCGTGGCGACGATCCTGGTCGGCACCGTGCCGTTCGGCCCGCGAGGTTCCGCCGGCCCGGCGCTGTTCAGCCGCACGACCAGCCCGCGGCCCCCGCCGCTGTACGACCCGTCGAACGGCGACGTCTACGTGGTGAACGCGGGCTCGAGCAACGTCAGCGTGGTCTCCGGGTCGCGGAACGCGGTCCTGACGTCCGTGAACGTCGGGGCGGACCCGCAGGCGGCGGTGCTCGACCCCGGGAACGGGAACATCTACATCGCGAACAACGGCTCCGCCAACGTGAGCGTCGTCGACGGGTCGACGAACGCGGTCGTGGCGTCGATCCCGACCGGGCCGAACCCGGCCCCCCCCGCCGTCGACAACGCGAGCGGGAAGCTGATCCTCCCGAACACGGGGGCGAACAACGTCAGCTACGTCGTCAGCAACTACTACCTGACGTTCCAGGAGACCGGCCTGCCGGCGGGGGCCACCTGGCACCTCGTCGTCGGTCCGGCGGCCAGCCCGCTCGCCTCCCTGTTCTCGCGGACGACGGTGCCGGTCGGCGAGCGCAACGGGACGTACCCGTACATCATCGTCGGCCCGGCCGGCTACCGCGTCGGCCCGGGGCTCGCGCCGGTCGGCCACCTGACGGTCGCCGGCGCGGATGCCGTCGAGGTCGTCCACTTCGTTCCCGGCAAGACCTATGCGGCGTCGTTCCACGAAAGCGGGCTCCCGAAGGGGGCGCCGTGGTGCGCGACCGTCGGCTGGGTCGTCTGCACGACGAAGGCATCGATCGCGTTCGCCAACTTGAGCCCGGCGCAGTACCCCTACAGCGTCGCGCCGGTCCCGGGGTTCCTGCTGACGATCCACCGCGGCGGCGGCGCGTACACCGTCCCGCCGGGCGGGCAGGTCAACATCACGAGCCACGGGGTCGGCGTGAAGGCGAAGTTCGTCCCGGTCGACTACGCCCTCGCGTTCGAGGAGACCGGGCTCGCCGCGGGCAAGTCGTGGTCGGTTCGGGTCCAGTACACGTACTTCGGACGCACGGTCACCAAGCGCGCCAGCACCAAGGGCTCGACCATCACGCTCGAGGTCCCGAACGGGACGTTCGCCTACACCGTGCTCCCCGTCAAGGGCTACACCGGGAACGCCGCGGGCACCGTGAGCATCGCCGGCACCCCGGTCACCGTCAGCTTCGTGTTCACGAAGAGTTAGGTCCACCCGAACGAGCGTGCCCGGGGCTGTGCCGGCAGCCCCGGCGCTCCGCGTTGCCCCCGACAACGGCCGGACGCCGACCCCGCGCCGGTCCGGCCCCGCCAAACCGAGGGGCCCGCTGCTAATCTAATCGAGCTCGCTACCGCCCCCGTGGTCGCCACCCGACGTCTCGCCGCGGTGATGATCACCGACATGGTCGGCTACTCCGCGCAGACCCAGCGGAGCGAGGCGACGGCGTTGCGTCTCCTCGAAGAGCACCGGGAGATCGTCCGGGGCGTACTCCACGAGTTCCAGGGGCGGGAGGTCAAGACCCTCGGGGACGGCTTCCTGATCGAGTTCGGGAGCGCGCTCGCCGCCACGGAGTGCGGCGTCGAGATCCTGCGTCGGCTCGACGCCCGGAACCGCGCGCACGGGGGGGACCGGATCGACCTGAGGATCGGCATCCACCTCGGCGAGGTCGTCCCCGAGGGGACCGACATCCTCGGGGACGCGGTCAACATCGCCTCGCGCCTCGAGCCGCTCGCCGAACCGGGGGGCCTGATCATCTCCGGACCGGTCTACGACCAGGTCCGGGGCCGGACCTCGGTCTCGATCCAGCCGCTGCCGACCCCGTCGTTGAAGCACATCTTCGTCCCGTTGACGGTCTACCGGGTCGACCTGCCCTGGAAGGCGCCACCGGTCGCGGCCCTCACGCCGTGGACGGACCGGGAGACGGAGTACGCCGAGCTCGTTCGGGCCCACGACCGGGCCCGCCAGGGCCACGGTTCCGCCGTACTCCTCGTCGGCGAGCCCGGCACCGGGAAGACGCGCATGGTCGAGGAGTTCCTGAAGGGGGCGGCGCCGAGCGGCCTCCAGCTGCTCCGGGGTCAGGCGGTCCGGGGCGAGAAGGGCGTCCCCTACGCCGTCTGGTCGGAGGCGGTCCGTTCGTACGCCCGGGTCGCCGCACCGGCGGTCCTCGCCCGGGCGTGCGGCCGCTATCTCCCCGAGGTTGCCCGGCTCGTCCCGGAGATCGTCGACCGCATCGGGGCGTCCACCCCGTTGCCCCCGACCGAGCCCGAGCTGGCCGAGGACCGGCTCATGGAAGGGCTCGTGCAGTTCTTCGCCAACCTCGCCGAGGAGGCCCCGCTCGTCGTCGTGCTCGACGACCTCCAGTGGACGGACGCCTACTCGCAGCGGCTGCTGCGGCGGGCCGTGAAGGCCGCCGCCGGGCATCGCTGGCTGCTCATCGCGGCCGCCCGGGACCGGGACCCGTCCGAGAGCCCCGGCGTGGCGGAGCTGTGGACCGAGGGCCGCCGCGAGCCCGGCTGCTCGGTGATCACCCTGGGACGGCTGCCGGGGGCCGAGTTCGACCGGTTCCTCGACTCCCTCCTGCCGCCTCCCGGTCTCGCGCCCGAGCTGCGGAAGCGGTTCCACGAGCGATGCGACGGGAATCCGTGGTTCGCGGAGGAGCTCCTGCGCCGCCAGGTGGAGGGGGGCGTCCTGCGCCGGGCGGACGACGGCTGGACCCTCGACCCGTCCGAGGAGCTGCGGATCCCCGACACGATCCATCACCTGCTCGTCGACCGCCTCGAGGGTCTGGACCCGGCGACGCTCGGGGTCCTCCGCGCGGCCTCGGTCGCCGGTTCCCGGATCTCGTACTCGCTCCTGCGGCGCGTCTCTGGGGTCCCGGAGGACCTCCTCCTGATCTGCGTCGAACGGGCCCTCCGACGCCGGATCCTCGAGGAGCGGGCGACGGCGGGCGGGGAGGTCGAGCTCGCGTTCCGGGACACGCTGACGCGGGACGTCCTGTACGAGGGGCTGAGCCTCGTCCGGGCCCGAACGTACCATCGCCTGGTCGGCGAAGGGCTCGAGCTCCTGCCGGAGCGCGAGCGTCGGGAGCAGGCGTCCCAGCTCGCCGACCACTTCCTACGGGGGCTCGTGCCTGAGAAGGCGCTCGAGTACTCGCTGCTCGCCGCCACACGGGCGGTCGAGCTGCACGCCCACCCCGAGGCCGAGCATCTCTACCGCACCGCGCTCGAGCTGATGGACGAGGTCCCGACCCCGGACGCTCGACGCGCCGAAACGCTCGGCGCCCTCGCGAAGGAGCTCGAGCTGCTCGGCCGGACCTCGCTCGCGCTCGAGAAGTACGCCGCTTCGGCCGAGCTCTGGGAGCGGAGCGGCCAGGCACGTCGCGCCTCGTCGGTCCACTCCTGGATGGCGATGCTCCTCAACGACCTGCCCGGCCGCGAGAAGGAGGTCGTCGGCCACTCGGAGCGCGCGGTCGCCCTGCTCCAGGCCGAGGGCGAGTCGGCCGAGCTCGCCCAAGCGGTCTACAGCCTCGCTGCGGAGACGATGCGCTGGGGCGGGGACGCCGCGCGGGCCCGCGCGCTGTTCCGGCAGAGCGTCGACCTCGCCGAGCGGTTCGGCGACTCCCGGACGGAGGCGTTCGGAACGTACTTCCTCGCGACCGTCCTGCCGTTCGACCGCAAGGACGAGGCGATCGGGCTCGCGAGCCGCCTGGTCGCGAAGCTCGAGAGCAAGGACGACGCGACCCTCCCGATCCTCCTGTTCAACGTCGGGGTCAACCTCTTCCTCGCGGGCAAGGGCGACGTCCCGAGCGCCCGTCAGCACCTCGAGAAGGCGCGGGAGATCGCCCGCCGCAAGGGGATCCGCCGGTACGACACGGCGATCGCCCTCGGCCTCGCGGAGGCCGACCGGGTCGCCGGGGGGTGGAGCTCGGCCGAGGCGGTCGCGCGGGGCGTCCTCGCCTCGGAGCCGCAGGAGAACCTCCTCGAGCGCGTCGAGGCGTCGTTCCTCCTGGCCCGCCTCGCGAGCGGCAGGGG
>DASPQN010000052.1:0-13322 GCA_035624925.1 Thermoplasmata archaeon | reverse complement strand
GAGCGCGGTCGCCCGCGCGTTCCGCCTCCGCCGGCCCGTCGAGATCCTGCCCGCGTTCGAGGCGGAGTTCCCGGCGAGCCCGGGGGACCCGGAGATCGTCGAGGTCTACCTCGGTCGGTCGGTCGCCCCGGGCCTCTTCGGTTGGTGGATACCGGACGGTCGCGGCGGGGCCCGGGTCGGGGTCGCCGCCGACGCCGACGGGACGTCGGCGCGCGTCTACTACGAGCGGCTCCTGACCGTCCTGGCTCGACGGTTCGGTCGACCGCTGGTCAACCCGACGTCGTTCGTCGCCTCCGGCATCCCGATCGGCCGGCTCCCGAAGTGCTTCGGGCCGCGGGTCGTCCTCGTCGGCGACGCCGCCGCGCAGGTGAAGCCGCTCTCCGGGGGAGGGATCTTCACCGGCATGCGGGCCGCGGAGCTCGCCGCCGCGGTCGCGCGGGACGCCCTCGCGGAGGACGACCTCTCCGCACGGCGCCTCGAGGAGTACTCACGCCGGTTCGACGCCGAGCTCGGCGACGAGCTCCGCCGGGCCCTCTACCTGCGGCGGCTCTACTGCCGGTTGAGCGACCGCGAGCTCGACGCGCTGGTCGACGTCCTTCGGAACGGGAACCTAGGGGGGACGATCGTCGCCTTCGGCGACATCGACTTCCCGACGCACGTCGCCCGTCAGCTGCTGCGGGAGTCGCCCGGCCTGCTGCGGCTCCTTCCGAAGGCCCTCGGGGCGTTCGTCGCACCGGGGGGCTCGTCGTTCCCCGCGCCCGACCTCGACTTCGGCCCCCTGCGGAAGTAGACCCACGCCCCGAGGGCGAGGAGGACGAGCCCGACGGCGACCAGGGCCCCGACCGCCACGGGCCAGCCGGACGGCGCGACGTAGACGGCCGTCTCCGGCACGATCCCGGAGACGCCGAGGCGGCTCAGGTTGATCGTCGCCGACCCGTTCGCTCCCTGCGTCGCGTTCTGCCAGGCGCTCTCGGAGAACCAGCCGCGCGACTCGAACAGGTAGTCGGTCGAGTTCGCGACGAACGAGAGCTCCGTCCGAACGGCGTACGTCCCCGCCGGGGTCGCCTCCGACGTGACGACGGTGACCGAGCCGTCGTGCACGGCGTTCGGGGAGAGGGAGGCGAGCGTCACGTTGACGCTCGGACCGGAGGCTGTCAGGTTCTCGAGGACCGGCGCGTTCGACACCGGTACCGGGCCGACGGCATCCCCCGGGTAGCCGTTGAGGGCGTAGACCTCGAACCCGACGACCACGTGCGACAGCGGGAAGAAGCCCGCCGGGTCGAACAGTCGGAAGCTCAGGGTCGAGGAGGCACCCGGTCCGACCGACGGCGCGGTGAGGTTCGACAGGAGCTCCCGGTCGAACGGAAGAGGGGCGGGAGGATAGACGGCGGCCCGACCGGACGGGGCGGCCATCGTCAGCCCCAGCACGGCGAGGACGGCCGCGACGACCACCGCTCGGCCGACCGCGGGACGGTGCGGGCTACGCACCGACCTCCTCCTCGAACCGACCGCTCTCGGCGAGAGCGACGAGGCGGCGGATCCGCTCGAGGGCCTGGCGCCGGCCCGCGGCGCCGGCCGGGCCGAGGAGCCCCGCGAGCGCCCCGGAGGTCGAGGTGGGCAGGTGGGTGGCCTTGAAGATCGCCCGGGCCAGGGCCCGGGGCCGCCGGGTGAGCGCGACCGCCTCCTCGTCGGCGCGGAACTCCTCGCGCCGGGTGAGCTGAGCGGCGACCGCGGCGAGGATCGGGTCCCACCGCATCAGGCGCGCGAACGTCCGGAGGAACGTGAGGTAGCGGCCGTCGTAGCCGTGGATGTGGCCGAGCTCGTGGGCGACGACCGCCTCGCGCTCCGACGCCTCCAGCGCCCCGACGAGCGCCTCCGAGACGAGGATCACCTCTTCCCGGCGCCACGGGAGCCGGCGCGACGGATGGAGCAGGGTGAACGTGAACGCGTCCGGGCGGGACGACGGGAACGCGAGGAGCCGCACCGGCACGGCCGGCCGGGGGATCGCCTCAGGCCAGGGGAGGGGGCGAGGCGCGAGGAGCTGGAGGAGGCCGCGACCCACGACCTGGCAAAGGACGAACGCCGCGAGGAACAGCCCGAAGGCGCCGACCGCGCCGAGCGCCCAGGCCTCGGTCGCACGCCGGGAAAGGAGGACCCCCGGGGCGTGGACGAGCGCGACCAGGGCGCCGACCCCGCCCTGCGCCAGGAACCAGACCAGGAGCGTGGTGGCGAACAGCGACCAGGCGGCGACGACCATGACCGCGGCGCGGTACAGGAGGAGGGGGGTCGGCCCGTGGGGGTCCGGGGGGGTGGACCGGGCTGCCCCAAGGGGTTCCGACCCGGGGGACCGCGAACCGGACGCGGTCGACACGACCATCGGACCCGGGTCCGTCAGTCGAGCCCGAGCCGTCGGCGGAGCGCCTTCTCCTCGGTCGGGTTCAACTTCGCGATCTCCTCGTTCAGGTGCACGACTCCGGCAGGGCCGAACATCGCGACGACGCCGCGAAGGATGTTCCTGAGGTATTTCTGCTCCACCTCCGCGGGGCGGTAGACGTACCGTTCTCCGCCCTGGCAGGACTCCCGTCGGCGGCGTACGAGCCCCTTGGCGTACAGTCGGGAGAGGATCGTGGCGACCGTGGTGTACGCCAGCCGCATCCCCCGCCGCTCGAGGGCCCGGCGGACCTCCCGGGCGGGGGCCTCGTCGAGCTCGCGGAGCGCGAGGAGGATCTCGGTTTCCAGCGAGCCGAGCACGGGAGGTTCCGGCGGCGAGAAGCGGCTGGAGCGCCTTAAGACCAAGGTCGGACGGGAACGAACGAGTACGAGTTTTCTTTACGAACGGCGCCGCCCGCGACGGACGGAGCGCTCCCCCCGTCCCGGCCGTACGTCGTAACCGTTAACTCACGGACGCCGGTCGCGCCGCCGTGGAGGGCCGGGAGCCGCACGTGGGCAGCATCGTCGACCTGATCGGGCACACGCCGGTCGTCCCGCTCACGAAGGTCACGGACGGGGCCCCGTACCGTCTGCTCGCGAAGCTCGAGTTCCTCAACCCGGGAGGGTCGGTCAAGGACCGGATCGGGCTGTCGATGATCGCGGCGGCCGAGCGCGACGGGCGGCTCCGGCCGGGAGGGACGATCGTCGAGGCGACGAGCGGGAACACCGGGGTGGGGCTCGCGTTGATCGCCGCGGTGCGCGGCTACCGCCTCATCTTCGTGATCCCGGACAAGATGAGCTCCGAGAAGATCCGGCTTCTGCGGGCCTACGGCGCGCGGGTCGTCGTCACCCCCGCCGGCGTCCCTCCGGACCATCCGATGAGCCACTACTCGGTCGCGAAGCGGATCGCCGCCGAGACCCCGGGCGCCTACTACCCCAACCAGTACGCCAACCCCGGGAACCCCGAGGCGCACTACCGCTCGACGGGGCCCGAGATCGCCGGCCAGCTCGGCGACGGGCCGTCCGCGGTCGTCGGGACGGTCGGGACGGGCGGGACGATGAGCGGCATCGGACGGTACTTCAAGGAGCACCGGCCCGACGTCCGCCTCGTCGCGGTCGACCCGGTCGGCTCGGTCCTCGCCTCGGCGTTCCGGACGGGAACCCCGACGCCCGCGGTGCCGTACCTCGTCGAGGGGATCGGGGAGGACATGGTCCCGAAGACGATCGACTTCACCGTCCTCGACGAGTTCGTCGAGGTCGGGGACCGGGAGTCGTTCCTCATGGCGCGGCGGCTCGCCCGAGAGGAGGGGTTGTTCGTCGGGGGGTCCTCGGGTTCGGCCGTCGCCGGCGCCCTCAAATGGCTCGCCCGGCGTCCGCTGCCGGAAGGTGCGACGGTGCTGGTGATCCTGCCGGACTCGGGCGACCGCTACCTCTCGAAGTTCTACTCGGACGACTGGATGGCGGAGAACGGCTTCCTCGACCGCGGTACGACCGCGGCCGACCTCTTGGCCCGGAAGACGGCAACCCCGGCGTTGGTAGCCGTGGAGCCCACCGTCGTGATCCGCGACGCCCTGGGCCGGATGCGATCGCAGTCGATCGCACAGATGCCGGTCCTCCGCGGCGCGGAGAACGTCGGGACGTTCCACGAGGACGACGTCCTGCGGCGGGGCCTCCAGGACGCCACGCTGTTCGACCGGTCGGTCGCGTACGCGGTCGGACCGCCGCTCCTCGAGGTGACCACGACGACCCCCCTGGGCGAGCTCCTGCGCCGGCTGCGGACCGAGAGGGCGGTGCTGGTCCGGGACGACACGACCCGCGTGCCGGTCGGGGTCCTGACCCCGCACGACCTGGTCGGCTTCCTCTCGGCGGCGGGGGGTCCCGATGCGGTTTAGGACGCGCCTGATCCACGACGCCCAGCCGCCGGACGCGCTCACCGGGGCGGTGAACCCGCCGATCTACCTCTCCAGCACGTTCCGCCAGTTCGCCCCCGGTCGTCACCAGGGCTACGTCTACGGACGGACCGGCAACCCGACCCGCGCGGTCCTGGAGGCCGCGCTCGCGTCGCTCGAGTCGGGCCGCGCCGGCCTCGCGTTCTCCTCGGGCCTCGGCGCCCTGACGACGCTCCTGGAGGCGTTCCCGTCGGGGAGCCGGATCGTCGCCGGCGACGACCTCTACGGGGGGACGTGGCGCCTGCTCGACCACCACCGGCGCCAGTTCGGCGTCCGGACCGAGTTCGCGGACCTCGGCTCGCCCGAGGTCGCGGAGCGGCTGCTAGCGGAGCCGGCCGACCTCGTCTACCTCGAGACGCCGACGAACCCGCTCCTCAAGCTCACCGACATCGCCGCGGTCGCCCGTCGGGGCCACGCCGCGGGGGCCGTCGTCGTCGTCGACAACACGTTCGCGACGCCCGCGTTCCAGCGGCCGATCGAGCTGGGGGCCGACATCGTCCTGCACTCGACGACGAAGTACCTCGGCGGGCATTCGGACATCATCGGCGGGGCGCTCGTCCTCAAGGAGCGGCGCACCGCCCGTCGGTACGCCTGGCTCCAGAACGCGGTCGGCGCGGTCCCGAGCCCGTTCGACTCGTACCTCGTGGTCCGGGGCCTGCGGACCCTCGGGGTGCGGATGCGGGCGCACGAGGAATCGGCCCGAGCTGTCGCCGCGGCCCTCGCGCGGCACCCGAAGGTCCGCGCGGTCCATTACCCGGGCCTCGCCTCCCACCCGCAGCACGCGCTCGCCCGCCGCCAGATGAGCGGCTACGGCGGGATCGTGAGCGTCGACCTCCGCGGCGGGCGCGCAGCCGCCGTCCGGTTCCTTCGGAGGCTCAAGGTGTTCACCCTCGCGGAGAGCCTCGGAGGGGTCGAGTCGCTGGCCGACCATCCGGCCACGATGACCCACGCGAGCGTCCCGGAGGCCGACCGGATCGCCCACGGTGTGACGGACGGCCTCGTGCGGCTGTCGTGCGGCATCGAGGACCCCGCCGACCTGGTCGACGACGTCCGGGCGGCCCTCCGGGGGGCGTAGGCGTGCGCCGGTTCACGGTCTACGACTCGCTCACGCGCGAGGTGCGCGTCTTCGCGCCGCTCCATCCGCCGCGCGTCGGGATGTACGTCTGCGGCCTCACGCCCTACGCCCCGGCCCACATCGGCCATGCCCGGACGTTCGTCTTCTTCGACGTCGTCGCGCGCGCCCTCACGCGCTGGGGGTACCGGCTCTTCTACGTCCAGAACGTCACCAACCTGGACGACAAGCTGATCGCCCGCGCCGCCGAGGAGGGCGTCGACCCGCTGGCCCTCGCGGAGCGGCATTTCGCCGGGTACCGGCTCGCGATGGAGCGGCTCGGGGTCACGTCGGTCAACTACTACCCGTTCGCGACCGACTACCTCCCCGAGATCGTCGCGCAGGTCCGGGCCCTCGTCGAGAAAGGTTACGCTTACCGCGCGGACGACGGGTCGGTCTACTACGAGGTCGCGAGGTTCCCGAACTACGGCAAGCTCTCCGGCCAGAGGCTCGACGCGCTGCGACCCGGCGCGCGAGTCGAGGTCGACGTGCGCAAGCGCGCCCCGGAGGATTTCGTCATCTGGAAGGCGGCGACGCCGGGCGAGCCGTCCTGGGAGAGCCCGTGGGGGCCGGGCCGGCCGGGCTGGCACATCGAGGACACGGCGATCACCGAGCGCCTCCTCGGGTCCCGCTACGACCTCCACGGCGCCGGGGTCGACCTGATCTTCCCGCACCACGAGGCGGAGATCGCCCAAGCCGAGGCGGCGACCGGCGAGGCGCCGCTGGTGAACTACTGGATGCACGCGGGCCTACTGAGGTTCTCCGGCGAGAAGATGAGCAAGTCGCTCGGCAACATCGTCGCGCTGTCGGAGGTGCTCGACCGGTGGGGGGCCGGGCCCGTGAGGTTCTACTTCGTCAACGCCCAGTACCGCAGCCCGCTCGAGTTCGACGCCGACCGCAGCCTGGCGGAAGCGACCGAGGCGTACCGCAGGCTCCGCCAGCCGCTCGACCGGCTCGAGGAGATCCTGGCGCGCGACGGCCCGGACCGGGCCGGCGCCGACGCGCCGACCCCGCTCGCCGACGAGGCGACGGCGCTCGTCGACCGGCTCGACGCGACCCTCGCGAACGACTTCGACACCCGCGGGGCGATCGCCGCCCTCTTCGGCTGGGGGCGGAGGCTCACCGAGCGCCCCGAGACCCTGGACGCGCTCTCGGGCCCGGCGCTCGAGCGGCTGCGGGGGCCGTACGACTGGGCCCGCGAGGTCCTCGGGTTGTTCGACGTCGGCTCCGCGGCGCCGTCCGGCGCCTGGCGGGACGTCGTGGAGGCGACCCTGGCGGCCCGGGCCCGCGCCCGGGCGCGGGGCGACTTCGCCGAGGCGGACCGGATCCGCGACGAGCTGAGCCGGGCCGGCGTGGCGATCGAGGACGGCTCGGGCGGCACCCGCTGGCGGCTCGCTCGCGGAGGTTGACCGCCGTCCGTGCGCGGCTTCGGTTTCGACCAGCACGGGGGGCCCGACCGACTGCGCTACGTGGAGGTCGCCGAGCCGCGGCCCGGGCCGTCCGAGGTCCGGGTGAGCGTTCGCGCGGCGTCGTTCAACCGCCTCGACCGCTTCACGCTCGCCGGGATCCCGGGCGTGACGGTGGAGCTCCCGCACGTGCTCGGCTCCGACGGCGCGGGAACGGTCGACCAGGTCGGGGACGGCGTCGACGACCTCCGACCCGGGACCTCCGTGCTCCTGAACCCCGGGCTCTGGGACGGCACCTGCGACGCGTGCCGGTCCGGCAACGAGGCCCTATGCCGCGAGTACCGGATCCTCGGGGAGCACACCCAGGGCAGCGCCGCGAGCTCCGTGGTCGTTCCGCGCCGGAACGTCCATCCTCTGCCGGGCGGCTGGTCGTTCGCCCAGGGCGCGGCGGCCCCCCTCGTCTTCCTGACGAGCTGGCGTGCGCTCGTCACCGTGGGCGGCGTGCGGCCGGGCGAGCGGGTCGCGGTCATCGGAGCCGGCGGGGGGGTCGCGACGGCGGCCGTCCAGGTCGCGAAGCTCTCCGGGGCCGAGGTGGTGGTCGTCTCGCGCTCGCGATCGAAGGAGGAGCGCGCGAGGAAGCTCGGGGCCGACGGCTTCCTGGTCACCGATGCGACGCATCCGCTCGACCGGCTCCTCTGGGAATGGAGCGGCAAGCGCGGGATCGACCTCGTCTTCGATTCGGTCGGAGGGCCGACCCTGGCCCATTCGCTGCGCTCCGTCGCGCGAGGCGGTCGCGTGGTCGTGATCGGGGCGACCGCCGGGCCGAAGGTCGAGCTCGACGTACGGACGCTCTTCTGGCGCCAGGCGTCGATCCGCGGGAGCACGATGGCCGGCCGTCAGGAGTTCGAGGCGGTCCTCGGCCACCTGGCCCGGGGGGAGCTCCATCCGGTGGTGGACTCGACCTACCGTTTCGAGGAGGCCCCGGCGGCGTTCGCTCGCCTCGACGCCCCCGAGCTGTTCGGCAAGGTCGTCCTCCTGGGCCCGAACGGCTGAGGAGCGCCGTCCAGCGCCGAAGAACACGCCGCCACGACTATGGCGGCATTTAAATAGTCGAACCTCGACTGTTGAGCGTCGTGAACGCTTACCGGCACGAGCCTCTCGCGCCTAGAGGCCCGGTCCACGTCGAGCGGCGATCGAAATTCTGGGTCCTCGCGGTCGTCCTGATCGCCGGCGTCGAGCTGGCCGGGATGCTCGCTGTACCGATGATCCACGGGGGCGGGGCGCCTCCGGTCGCCACGTCGGCGGCAGCGCCAGCGCCCGCGGTCGCGCCGGTCCCCGCCGCCACGACCCACGGCGACCTGGTCGTCACGGCCGGGCACACGGTCTACCTTCCGGAGAAGGTCGTGCCGCCCAGTCCCACCCTCTACTACCAGGGCGGCAACATCACCGTCGAGAGCGGCGGGACGCTGATCGTCCAGAACACGACGCTCGTCTTCGTCCAGTTCGTCGGGACCGGCGGCCCGGGGAGCGAAGCCTACCCCATCAACCGCCTGTCGCACGTCTTCAAGTTCACCATCGAGAACGCGGGGACGGCGATCTTCCGCAACTCGACGCTCACGACGGCGACCTCGCTGATCAACCCCTACCCCAAGATCAACGTCGTCGACAACGGGACGCTCACGTTCTGGAACTCCAAGGTCGAGTCCGCAGGGTTCCTGACGGTCGGCACGGGCGGCGACCTGACGCTCAACCAGTCGAGCGTCTCCCCGAACTCGGGCGTCGCGAACATGACGGTCGCGAACGGCACGCGCGCGGACCTCGCCTACGCCCCGACGCTCCTCGTCAACGGGGGGCAGGCGAACCTGTTCAGCAGCGTCTACCGCGGCCTGTACTCCGACAACCTCACGCTCAACGGGACGCCCGGACCGCTGCCGCTGAACTCGACCGGCACCGTCGGGGTCACGAACGCGACGAACACGAGCTCGTTCACCACGCCGACCGGCGCGTCGGCGCTGACGGACGACTACCTCTACCCCAACGGGATCGCCGGTGGGGTCGTCACGATCCTCTACAACAACACGATCCATCCGCACATCAGCACGACCGCGACCGTGATGGTGACGTACGGCGGACTCGGCTACCCCCTGGGACCCGTGACGATCCCCGAGAACTCCACGGGGTCGGTCTCCGTGCCGTTCACCCTGGCCCTCGTCACGGCGATCAACAACGCGGGCCTCATGACCTGGCTCAACCGGACCGGTGACTTCGGCCTTGCGGCGGGGATCTATGTCGCGTTCCACGTCACCGCGGGTCCGCCGGTCGTGAACGCCACGCTCTCCGTCCTCCTGGAGGCCCCGATCTCGTTCGGGATGAGCGCGGTGGGGGGCACGAGCACCCTCAGCACGGTCGACTCCTACATCGGCCTCAACTTCTCCGCCGCCGGGGATGTCCCGTGGCAGACGCACCAGCTCGCGCTCACCTCCGGCGCCACCGCCTACCTCGCCAACCTCACCGTCAAGGGCAACGTGCAGAACGGCACGTCGCAGTACTCGAACGGCGCGGTCACCACGGACTCGAGCAGCCACGCCTACCTGTTCCGGTGGGCCCGCCTCAACCTCACCGGTCGGGGCGGGGCCCTCCCGGTCCCGAACGCGACCGTCTCCGCGCCGTACGCGTACAACTCGAGCCAGGCGGACAACCTCACCGCCCAGCGGGTCAACGGCAACCTCACCCCCGCGATCCTCGGCTACCTCCAGTACTGGGACAAGGTCCACGGGGTCGCGAAGTACGGGGAGTCCGACCCGAGCGGGGCCGCCTCGCTCCTCCTGGCCTCGAACGACCTCTACGGGGGTAGCGCGCCGGACGGCGACTACCTCGGCAACTACCACGTCGTCGTGACCCCGCCCACCGGGGGCGGCGCGGTCCAGGCGTACAACTACTCGGTCCGGCCGTACCCCGTCGGGGTCGCGAACGGCTCGGCGGGCTACGGTACCCCGGACTACTGGGGCTTCGTCTCGTTCCCGCTCTACTTCGCCGCGGTCAACCTGGCGGCGACGAACGCCATCGTCGTGACCGCCGACAACGCGACCGCGACGACGATCACCATCGGCCAGTGGCTGAACGTCACGGTGAACATCGTGGACAACGGGCCGGCGCCGATCACCAGTCTCCTCGGGACGCTCTACTACAACGCGACGGGGGGGACCGTCCTCGGGACCGCCTCAAAGATCGTCGACCTGACGGCCCCGGGCCAGGCGGCGAACGTCTCGATGACCTGGAAGGTCAACGAGACGGTCGTCGGGCTCCACGGTAAGGCGGTCGCCGATGACCTCGCGGCCCAGCTCATCTGGAACCACGACCTCGCCTCCCGCGGCGGGGGCTTCCTGACCACCGACGCGGCGGTCAACTTCGCCCCGAGCCACGTCCATCTCAGCAAGGTCCTGCCGGTCCCGCCGTCCTCCCTCTCGCCCACCGACAAGTACAACACGAGCGGCGTGCTCGCCTACAACGGCACCGGCGTCGTCGTCGTCGACCTGATCGCCTGGCCCGCCAACGGCGGGGCCACGGTCTTCCTGGCGGAGGTGATCGTCGAGAACACCACGCTCGCCGCCAAGCACCTCTCGCAGGGCGGCCCGATCAACTTCACCATCGCCGAGTGGAACGCGAGCAAGCTCGTCCCCGGCGACAGCTACCACCTGTCGGTCACGGCGAGGTACAACGGGGTCACGGCGAACGACACGCTGCCCGGCACGTACGCCACGCCCGGGCCGAGCGCCCTCCACTTCTTCACCGAGAAGTTCCTGGGCCTCGCGATCTGGGAGTGGATCGTCATCGCGGCGGCGATCGCCGCGGGCGTCGTCGGGTTCCTCCTCTTCTCGCGCCGTCAGGCGGCGGGTAAGCTCGTCGAGTGCGGCGAATGCGGCAACCTCGTCCCCGAGGACTCGAGGGTCTGCCCGAAGTGCGGCGCAGAGTTCGAGTCGGACGTCGTCCGGTGCAGCCGCTGTTCCTCCACGATCCCGGCGAACTCGCAGTTCTGCCCCGAGTGTGCGGCGCAGCTCCTCGGTAAGCCCGGGGAGGGCGGGACCGACCCCGAACGGCAGGCGTACGCGGACTTCACCGAGCGCTACCGCGCGGAGGCGAAGAAGGAGCTCGGCGAGAACTACGGCGAGGGCGCCTTCTGGGACTGGTGGAAGCGCCAGCCGTCGTACACGCCGTTCAGCCAGTGGAAGGTCCAGCAGGGCCAGGGCACCTCGCGCACGGGGATGAGCGCCCCGCCGCCGGGCTCGCCCCCGCCCGCGGGCCCCGGCGCTGCGGCCGGCGTGGCGGCTCCGCCTCGCCGGCGGACCGCGGCCCCGCCGCCCGCCCGTCCTCCGTCGGCCTCCGCCGCGCCCGCGGCGGGGACCCCGCCGGGGGCGGCGCCCGGCTCGACCGCGCCCCCCATGCCCGCGCCGGCCGCCCCCGCGGCCGCGATGAAGCCGTGCCCCAACTGCGGCAAGGAGATCCCTCCCGAGTACCTCGTCTGCCCGTTCTGCGGGTCGGTCACGCAGTAGGGGCCCGCCGCCGGCCGACGGGCGGACGCGGCCCCCCCGGGGGGCCGTGGGCCCGGCGGTCGCGGAGCCTTTATCGGGCACGGCCGCTGAGCGAGCCGGACCCCGATGGCCGGTAACGCCGAGCTCGGCAGGCTGAAGATCGGCTGGGCTCGCGCCCACATGCCGGTCCTCGAGGGGGTCCGCGCCCGCCTCACGGAGGAGCGGCCGTTCGACGGCCTGACGGTCGCGGCGGTCCTCCACGTCGAGGCGAAGACCTGCGCGCTGGCGCTCGCCCTCCGGGCCGGAGGGGCGACCGTCCGCCTGGCGGCCAGCAACCCGCTGACGACGGACGACGATGTCGTCGCGGCGGTCCGCGCCGACGGCGTCGAGACCCACGCGGTCCGGGGCGAGTCGCTCGATGCCTACCAGGCCGGCCTGACGACGCTGCTCGACCGGACGCCGGACGTGATCATCGACGACGGGGCGGACCTGGTCGCGCTCGTCCACGAGCGGGGGCAGGACCGCGGGCGGATCCGGGGCTCCACTGAGGAGACCACGACCGGCGTGACGCGCCTGAAGGCGCTCGAGAAGGCCGGTCGGCTGCTGTTCCCGGCGGTCAACGTCAACGACGCGATGATGAAGCACCTGTTCGACAACCGCTACGGGACCGGCCAGTCGACCGTCGAGGGGATCGTCGCCGCGACGAACCTGCTCGTGGCCGGGAAGGTCGCGGTCGTGGCCGGGTACGGCTGGTGCGGCCGCGGCGTCGCCTCCCGCCTGCGCGGGATGGGGGCCGAGGTCGTCGTCACGGAGGTCGACCCGGTCCGCGGGCTGGAGGCGCGGATGGACGGTTTCGCCGTCCGCCCGATGCTCGAGGCGGCGAGGACCGCCGACCTCATCGTCACCGTCACGGGGCGTCCCGGGGTCGTCCGGGCGGAGCATTTCGCCGTCCTGAAGGACGGGTGCCTGCTGGCCAACGCGGGGCATTTCGACGTCGAGGTCGCGACAACCGACCTCGGCCGGCTCGCCACCTCGCACCGGACGGTCCGTCCGAACGTCGAGGAGTACCGCTTCGCGGACGGCCGGCGAGCGTACCTCCTCGCCGAGGGCCGGCTCGTCAACCTCGCGGCGGCCCAGGGTCACCCGGTCGAGATCATGGACCTCTCGTTCGCCCTCCAGGCGCTGTCGGCCGAGCATCTCGCGCGACACGGGCTGACGATGGCCGTCCGGGTCCACCCGGTCCCTCCGGAGCTCGACCGGGCCGTGGCGCTCGCCGCCCTCGGTCCGTTCGGGGTCGTGCTGGACCAACCCACGGGGGAGCAGCTCAAGTATGCGGACGCTTGGCAGGGCGGTACGGGATGACCGCAGGCAAGATCCCCGCGGAGCTCAAGTACGCGAAGACCCACGAGTGGGTCAAGGTCGAGGGGAACCGGGCGACGGTCGGGATCACCGACCACGCGCAGTCGGAGCTGACCGACATCGTCTTCGTCGACCTGCCGAGCGTCGGCAAGCCCGTCGAGAGCGGCAAGGTCGTCCTCTCCTTGGAGTCGGTCAAGACCGTCTCGGACGTCTACGCCCCCGGCTCGGGCCGGGTGGTCGAGGTCAACGCGGAGCTGAAGGCGCACCCCGAGCTCGTCAACCAGGACCCGTACGGCAAGGGCTGGTTGTTCCGTCTCGAGCTCGCGAAGGGGCTGGACCCGTCGCTGCTCGACGCCGAAGGGTACCGTCGGATCGTCGGCGGTCCCGGCTAGGCCCGGCCGCTCATTCGCCCCGGAACTCGGGCCGCCGCCGCTCGAGGAACGCCCGCATCCCCTCGGTCCGGTCCGCGGTCGAGAACGTCCGGCCCGCCGAGTCCCCCTCGAGCCGCAGCGCGGCGTCGAGCGGGAGCTCCCCGCCG
>DASPQN010000051.1:0-2945 GCA_035624925.1 Thermoplasmata archaeon | reverse complement strand
AGGTAGCTCTTGTGGCTGTTCCACCGCACCGTGGACGCGGGGTTGAACAGCTGGGTCCGGCGGGCCACGGTGTCCACCCACTCGAGGAACTCCGTCACGCGCCGGTAATAGTCCCAGGTCGAGCGGAGCACGACGAGGTCGAACGCTTCCCAACGTACGGCCGTGTCGCTCCAGACCACGGGGGCGGTCGGGATGCCGTCCGAAAGGAGGGTCGCGCGCAGGAGCTGATCGTCGGGACTGAGCTCCGGAAGCCCCTCCCAGGTCGCCAAGCCGACCGCGGTCATCGTCTCGACACCCCCACGGAACCGGGCCGGCAGGGCGGCTCGCTTGTAGGCTCTTGCGTCGTCGCGCGAACCCGCGCGGAGCACCCTACCTTGGCGGACCGCCCGCGGACGGCATTTCCTCGACCGGTCGCCGGGTCCAGGGCTGGCTCGGAGAGGACACGTTCGCAAGTTTATTGTGGGTGGGGCCTTCGGCTCCCCGATGCGTGGAGCGTCCCTGGTCGTCGCGACCGGAGCGGTCCTCGTCGCGCTCGTCGTCTCCTCGCTGGTCGGAGGGCTCCCCCCGTCCGTGGGAAGTACGCATGCGTCGCAAGGTGAGGCGGCAGCCCCGGCGTCCGGGCCCCAGGCTCTTTCGCCGCCCTCGTCCTCCGCAGCCCGAGCGAACCTAGTCCCCCGGTTGTCGGGCATTTCGTCAGCGTTCGACCAGCGGGTCCTGGAGACCGCGAGCTCGCTCGCGGCCGCCGGTGTCCCCGCCCACAGCATCCGTCTGCCCTACGTCGGCTCCTCCGCGCAGGTGGTCGATGGTGCGGTCGTCCCAGGGTACGCCGTCGCTGCCCAGGGCAACGTCACCCAGGACTACCCCCGGGCTCCGGCGCCGGTCGGGCTCGCCTACTACGGCGAGAACGACACCTCGGGAGCGGTCCAGGCGACGACGCTGGACGCCTCCAGCGTCGAGGGGACGCTCACCGTGAATCAGATGGACGCGCTCTACCTCGACGTCGACACCCCCGACATGTGGGGGATCCAGCTCAATGCCGTCCTGACGGACGTCACGCTGCACGGCGTCTCCGGCTATCAGTTCTGGGTGCAGAACGCCGTCGACGTCTACCAGCACAACGGTACGATCAACCTCGGGGAGGACACCTGGAACTTCTCCGCGCCGGGGGCCTACATCGCCCCCGACACCTCCACGATCCTCAGCCACGACCCGAACGGCTCGGTCATCGCGGGGCTGTACATCGGCGAGGGACCGTGGATCCACGTCCCTCGACCGTTCACCCTCGCGCTCTACGTCAACTCCTCGGTCACCGCCTCCGGTGACCAGGAGCTGTGGTACAACTACAGCGTCGCGGCCGCCGGTGGCGTGCACGAGAGCGGCAACTACGATTGGATCGTCTTCAACTCCGGAGGCACACCGGGCCTTCGGATCGCGCCGTTCGAGGCGTCCGGGACCGGGCTCGACCCCGTCGGCCTGCCGAACGACTTCGAGTTCGACTTCGGGATCGGCGGTTACAACGGCGCGGACATGGACGTGCTCGCCGCCAACCTGTCGGCGACGCTCGACTACTGCCCCGTGACGGTCGCCGTGTGTACCCCGACGCAGCTGACCTCCGTACCTGCCGCCGAGAACTTTGGAGGGGAGACGGGGGAGACCTCCGCGGGCCTCGACATCACCTACTCCGGGACGGTGGCGACGGGCGCCGCCGGTCCGTTCATCCTGCGCGGCCTCTGGGGTTTCGTCGGGGCCACGGGCTCCGCGGCGGGCTCGACCGGGGTCACCAACCAGATCGCCGTCCACGACTCGCCCGACCCGTCCTCGACGGCCCCGTACGTCTTCGTCTTCCTCTCCACCACGAGCCGGTTCGACGCCCAAGCCGAATGGGCGCCGGACGTGCCGGTCTGGCATCTGGCGCCGGGCGAGTATGACTACCGAGTGATGCTCGCCGACTACGCCGAGGTGACCGGGGTGCTCACCGTGGGGTCCGCGCCGACCGCGTTGACCGTCACGCTCGAATACAACCGCTCGGCCGGGGTGTACACCCCGCTGTGGGCGCTCTCGAACGCCCAGCTCGCCGGGATCTCCACTGCCGGCAACGGCACGGTCGGGAACCAGTACCTCCTGTTCAACAACCCGACCTCCAGCTGCACCGGTTGCGGCAACGCGACGAACGGCAACCTCTCCCCGGTCTTCTTCCTGCCCAACGACTTCCTCTTCCCGACGTTCTCGGGGATCCTCCTGGTCGGGACCGACGCGTACGTCGACGTCGCTAACCCGGTCAGCCTGAGCGTCTACACGGAGCCGCTCGGGGGCCTCCATCCCAACCTCCTGACGTTCGACCTCCAGATCGAGCTCGTCTCCACCGAGCACGTGACCCTCGCCCACGACGCCCGCGTCGGCGGCTGGCCGGCGATGTTCGAGACCCAGACCCTCGCCGGGGTGGTCAACGCGAGCCAGAACGTCTTCCCCCAGGCGAGCGTGATGATCTGGAACTCCTCACACGACCTCGTCATGGACAACAGCTTCGTTCCGACGCCGTCGGTCCCGACACCCCAGCAGCTCTGTGAGGGCAGCTGCCCGCCGATCACCTGCAACGGGTGCGTTCCCCTCGACGGGCTGCTCCTCTATGGCGGGGCCGCCAACACCGTCTGGGGCAACACGTTCCGTGACCCGGTCGCCGAGGGCGGGACCAGCCCCTACGGCACCTTCGCCGGGCTCGCGGAGGCGGAGAGCGGTGACCTGGTCTACAACAACAACTTCTCGGTCGACAACCCGACGGTCTATCTGCCGTTCGACATCTACACCGACGCCTGCCCGGACGGGTACGCGGGCGGCTGCGGTCCTCTCGTTCCGCCCGTCTACAACGATACCTGGAACGTCTCCTCGCAGCCCGCCAAGGACGTCTCCGACACCGTCAACGGCTTCGCGCTCTCGGGCAACATCCT
>DASPQN010000050.1:0-4710 GCA_035624925.1 Thermoplasmata archaeon | reverse complement strand
GTCGACATCGCCGCGAGCTCCTGCAAGAGACTCGGGAGGGCCAGGTAGCTCATCAGCCGGAGGCTGTCCATGCGGTTCTCGGGGACCAGCACCCGTTCGATCGAGTCCGCGGACCAGTGGGGCGCGGTCAGCTCCGACGCGTTGATCCCGTTCCCCCGACGGCGGGACAGACCTCTAGCGAACGGCGCAGGGAACCCGTCCGTGGGATCCGCCGCCGACACCGAACAATCCGCCCAGGAGAACGAGCCATGTCGCCGCAAGGCAAGACCCACCGCCAGCGTCGAGATGGCGGTGGTGTTGTCCCCATGCACGAAAACGGATTCCGCAGGACGGCCGTCGCCCTCTGGGGGAGGAGTGAACATCGGCGGACCTCGACCTCTTCACCACTCCCTTGTCCCCGCGGAGCATGGAGTCCGTCCCGAACTAGTTCGCCGGTCCGAACGGGTTCGGGTCGGTTCGTAGCGCTACGGCTCACCGGGGGGGCGGGGCTCGCCCCAACGAGCCTTCGAGAAGCCTGCGCTCGATGTGCGCCAAGGCTTCGGAGACCGAGGACTTGCTCCGACCCACCTCGCGCGCGAGTTCGGTCAGGGTGATCCTCCTGGGCACGGCGAAGTATCCGGTGCGCATCGCTGCCGTGAGCAGGTCGCGCTGACGGGGGGTGAGGACCGACGCCTGTGCCGGACCGAGGCCGCGGCGCACCGAGGAGATGGTGACCTCGAGCTTTCGCTCGCGGAAGAACGCGAGGATGGCATCGAGCTCGCTCTTCTTGGCCATCACCTCCCAAGTGATCACGCCTCCTCCGATGACCAGGGGGAACCGGAGCGGGAGGCGGAGGCGGCGGTAGAGGTGGACCACCGGGTTCATCCGCTGCACGACGCGGTAGAGGCCGCCTTCCCCCGACTCCGCGAGCGCGTCGACCTTCCGGACGTCGGGGTTCGCGGCGATCTCCCGGGTCCAGCGTCCGGCCGGAACCCCCTCGATCCAGTAGTCAAGGACCGAGGTCCGATGGTCGATCGCCGCCCAATGCAGGGCCTCGAGACGGAGGTCTGGGTGGGCTACCGAGAATCGTCCGAGCCAGTGGTCGAGGGCCATGCGGATCCGGAGGGTCACGACGACCAGGCGGTCGAGCTCATCCGCGCGAAAATGCCCTCGAAGGGCCTCGAGCCGCTGGACCGCGTCGAGAGGCAGCGGTCGCCTGACCAGACCTCGGGCCGAGGTCGACGACCGGCCCCTCGGCCGAGCCGGTTGCCCGCGGGGCCCCATGGTCAGGCACCGGATTCGGTGCCCTGGTTAAAGGTCGTGCGCTGGACGGTACCCCGGTCGCCATGCGGGGGAGTGGGGACCTCAGACTCGACGTCCGATACGTGCGGGTCATCCGCTGAGGGTTCTGGCCGGTCTCGAGCCCGACGATGGCGTGGTGGCCATGTTCGCCGGCGCACCGGGGCCGGCCCTCCGGGGTAGTTGCGTCAGTGTCGGTACCACGGCCCGCGAAGATGATCCGGGCCTGGGGAGCGGGTGCGACCCCGCGGCCGCCCTAACAGGCTCCCTAAGTACGGCTGCCCACGTCCCCGGACGGGAGGGCTGATGCAGATTCGAGCCTTCGAGGCTCGCGACGAACCGGCCGTGATCCAGCTCTGGGACCGGTGCGGGCTGCTCCGGCCCTGGAACGACCCCCACAAGGACATCGCTCGGAAGCTCCGGGTTCGACCCGACCTCTTCCTGGTGGGCCTCGAAGGGCAGCGGCTGGTGGCGAGCCTGATGGCGGGCTATGAGGGGCACCGGGGATGGCTCAACTACCTCGCGGTCGACCCCGGGTACCAGCGCCGGGGACTGGCCCGGCTCCTGGTGGCCGAAGCGGAGCGTCTTCTTCGGGACGCCGGTTGCCCGAAGGTCAGCCTTCAGGTCCGGGTCTCCAACACCGGCGCGATGGAGTTCTATCGCAGGGTCGGATACACCGTCGACGAGGTCGTGAGCATGGGGAAGCGCCTGGAGTCGGACATGCCCACTGCGGGGACCGCGAGCGCGCCCTGAAACCTCCTCAGGTCGCCCCTGGGGGACGATCGACGCTTCGGGCCGTGCGAGACCGGGTGGCCGTTCCGCGACACCGCGGGGGTGCTGGGGCCGGTCCTTCCACGCCGGGCGCCCGCGGGTCGCCTCCCTGGATCCCCCGCGGGCCGTCGGGCCATTCCCGGTAGGCTCTACTTCCTGCCGATCACCAGGAAGTGTTCGCTCATGGCCACGGCGGCCGGGATCCTGCACGTCTGCAGATGGAACCTGGTCCAGGCCGCCCAACCCTCTCGGTCGTTTCGGGCCAGGCGGTTGATCTCTCGCGCGTGGTACGCCGCCAGCCCCTCGAGCCCCGCCACCTCGAGGATGCGCAGGCGCCGTTCCCGCAACAGGGTCACGACCTCCTCGGGGGTGAAGAAGTGGCACGGGGCGAAGCCGCGGTGACCATCGTACTCACCGGTGCGCAGGATCCTCCGGTGATGTTCGGGGTCCGTCCTCAGACCGTCCGGGTGGCGGAGCAGGCCGTCGAGCAGCGGGGTCAGCCGTCCTATCACGGAGACGAAGATGGGCGACCCCCTTCGGGCGACTCGCGTGAGCTCCCGGACGGCGGCCACGCGTCCTCGGGCGGTGAGGACGTGATTCAGGGGGCCCCCGAGACACAGGACTCCATCAAACGCGCCGGAATCAAACTCGGTGAGATCCGTAAGCGATCCCTCGACGACGCGCACGAGGCGCTCACCCACCCCTGCGTGCCGGAGGTGTCGACGAGCTTGATCGAGGAGCTCGGGCGTGAAGTCGAGGAGGACGACGCGATAGCCTCGCCGCGCCAACTCGATCGCGTAGCGCCCCGGGCCGCCGCCCGCATCGAGGATGAGGCCCCGCGGCGGCAGGTACTGTTCCAGGAAGTGAAGCGTCGTCGACAGTTCGAGCTCGTGGTAGGGATCGCCCACCAGCCTCCCCCATTCGTCGAAGGCCCGGTAGTAGCGCTTGACGAGCTCCGCCCCGCGTCGGTGGCGTGTCACCATCGACACCCGTGAGCGGGGGTTTGTCGGCGTCGGATCCGGAGGGCCATGTGACGTGGGCCGGAGACGTCGGTCTCGGATAACGGGCGTACGGGGTTCCGGGACCTTCGACAGCCTCCGGGATAGGCCTCCCTTCCTGCGCCGACGCGGGAACCCCATGGAGCGAGATCGCGCGGAAGGCGGACTTTTCGAGATCCTCAGCGCCGCGGCAGAGGTCCATGTCGTCTACCGTACCCCACACGACCGTACCGGACGTTCCGCCAATCCACGCCGGAGGCGGGCAGGTTCACCCCGACGACTATGCGGTAACCGCACCGGTTCGGTGCCCGGGTTAAGGGCGCCGGGACCCTGAGGGGGCAGGGTGACCCGAGCCCGGTGGGTCGCCCGAGCGACTTTTGCCGGGGGGTAGCGGTCGATGAGGGGGTGCGTTCGGGGCGCAGCGACAACGGCGAACGGGTCAGGAACGCGGGCGGGACGATACACTTGGGTGATCGGGGTCACGATCGGGCTCATCCTGAGCCTGGGACTTCCGGTCCTCGCCGGCACGGGGGCCCACGCGTCAGCGGGGGCCACGCCGGCGCCCGTCAGACCGAGCGTCGGCGCCGCGTCGCCGACCTCGACGTCCGCGGGGGCCAACCCCTCGAATCCCGGCTCCCAGATGGCGAGCTCGGCGCTCGCCGCGACGAAGGCCGCCGGGCTCAAGGCGAACGTCGTCTTCGTCCCGCGCCCGTCCGCCAGTGCCGACCAGCTGGCCGCCGCGCGAGAGACCGGAACGGTCAGTCCCCTCTACACCGCGAGCCCTGCGCCGATGGGACTCGCCGACTACGGCTTGAGCAACGGGAGTGGAGGTCGGGTCGTCGGGTCGATCCTCAACACGACAAGCGTCGTCGCGACGGTGGACATGAACGCGACCGGCGTCAGCGCGCTCGACCTGTTCGACAGCTCCCCGGACAGCTACGGGATCCAGCTGAACGCCGTCCTGACGAACGTCACGCTCTTCGGGACGCCCGGATTCTCGTTCTGGACGCAGAACGTCGTCGAGTACTATCCCGCCACCCACTACCTCGTGCTCGTGACGAACGTCTGGAACTTCTCCTCGGCCGCCGCGGCGATGACGCCGAACACCCTCTACGGGCACGGCGTGTGGGGAACGAACTACTCCGGCCTTCTCGGGTACTATTACGCCCAGTATGCCGTCCCCACGCCGGTCTACTACCCGTTCAATCTGACCCTCTACCTCAACTCGACGACGAACCAAGGGCGGGACGCGGTCTACTTCACCGTGCTGCTGAAGAGCGCGGCGTTCCCGCGCGAGGACCTGAACAGCCAGCAGATCACGTACGCCGGCGGCCCGGACCGTGGCCTGCCCGCACCCTACGACGACGTGATTTTCAACTCGCTCGCCAACGCGACCCCACCGCTCACGGTGGGGTCGAACTACACGGCCAACGGCCTTGCGTACAACCCGATCGGCCTGACGAACGACTTCGAGCTGATCTTCGGCGGGCCCGGTGGCGGTAGCCAGGCGACCCTGTTCGACGCCGACGCGACGCTCGGGCTCGCGACCTGGGACGGGAGCGCGTACGTGTCGGTCCCGTCGGCGTACAGCTACGGCGGGGAGACCGGCGAGACGGTGACGGGGGCGAACGTGGCGTGGAGCAACGGGGCCGGCGGGCCGTTC
>DASPQN010000049.1:0-13504 GCA_035624925.1 Thermoplasmata archaeon | reverse complement strand
ATCCGCCAGATGCTCGAGGACCTCGCCGAGGTCAAGGAGCTCCACTTCCTCACGGGGGACTGGGACATCCTGGTCGTCCTCCAGTTCCCGCCGACCACGACCAACAAGCGCCGGGTCCTCGACTTCGTGACCGAGCGGATCCGCGGGATCCCGGAGGTCATCGACACGTCCACGCTCGTCCCCGAGTACTCGGTGACGAAGTTCCCGTAGCGACCTAGTGGTGCCGCCCGCCGCGCCGGCGGCGCGGCACGACCGGGATCCGCGCCGCGCGGGTCCGCGAGGTGCCCGACCCGCCGGGCTCGGGGCTCCCGTAGAGCGCCTCGACCGTGAGGGGATGCTCCTCGAGCCAGGCGACGCCCTCGACGTACGCCGAGAACGTCTCGAGGCTCGTGAACAGCGGGATCCCGAGCTCCACCGCTCGGCGGCGCAGGACGTAGTCGTCCTCGAGCATCTTCTCGAACTTCTCCTGCGTCAGCGACGCCGGGACGTTGAGGAGGAGGTCGACCTCGCCCCGGTCGAGCGCCTCGGTGACGTTCGGGTGGCGGTCCGGCTCCGAGACCTTGTGGAGGATCCGGACCCCGCGCAACCCCCGTCCGGCGAGGAACGCCCCGGTGTCCTCGGTCGCGGCGAGGCGCAGGCCCAGCTCGCGCAGGCGGCGCGCGACGGGCAGGAGCTCCTCCTTCAGGCGAGGGCCCCCCACCGAGAGGAACGCGGACCCCCGGCGCGGGACGAGGCGGACGCCGGTGGCGACCAACGCCTTCACGAGCGCGTCCGAGAACGTCGGCCCGAAGCAGGCGACCTCCCCCGTCGACTGCATCTCCACCCCGAGGAGCGGGTCGGAGCCGGTGAGCTGCAGGAACGAGAACTGCGGGACCTTCACGCCGAACCGTCCCGGCGGGAGCGGGGCGAGCCCGGCACGGGAGAGCGGCCGTCCGAGGAGGGCGCGCGCGGCCTCCCGGAGCAGCGGGACCCCGGTCGCCTTGGCGAGGAACGGCAGCGACCGGCTCGCGCGCAGGTTGAGCTCGATGATCTGGTAGGCGCGGTCCTTCACGAGGAACTGGACGTTGAACGGCCCCCGGATCCTCAGGTTCGACGCGAGCTGCCGTGCGACGTCCAGGAGGCCGGCCTGGACCTCCTTCGGCGTGTGGCGGGGGGGCAGGCAGAAGATCGCGTCCCCGGAGTGCACCCCCGCGCGCTCCACGTGTTCGAGGATGCCGGCGACCAGGACCCGCTCGCCGTCCGCGATCGCGTCCAGCTCGACCTCGTCGGCGCCTTCGACGAACTTGGTGATGACCACCGGATGTTCCGGCGAGACGCGCGCCGCCTCGGAGAGGAACCGACCGAGGTCGGTCCGACCGGCGATCACCCGCATCGCCTGGCCGCTCAGGACGTAGGACGGGCGGACGAGGACGGGATAGCCGACCTCCTCGGCGAACCCGCTCGCCGCCTCGACCGTGGTGAACGCCCGCCAGGCCGGCTGCGGGATCCGGAGGCGTTCGAGGAGCGCGGCGAACCGGGCCCGGTCCTCCGCCGTGTCGATCGATTCCGGCGAGGTCCCGAGGACCGGGATCCCGCACATCGCGAGCAGCGGCGTGAGGTTCTGGGCGAGCTGGCTCCCGACGCACGTGACGACGCCGCGGAACCGTTCGAAGTCGCAGAGGTCCCGGACCCGCTCGAGCGTGATCTCCTCGAAGTAGAGGCGGTCCGAGCGGTCGTAGTCGGTCGAGACCGTCTCCGGGTTCGAGTTGAGGAGGGCGACCCCACCCAGGCCCTCGGCCTTCAGGCCGTCGACGAGGTTCATCGTCGACCAGTCGAACTCGACGCTCGAGCCGATCCGGTACGGGCCGGCCCCGATCACGAGCGCCGAGCCGGCGGCCATCGGTCGAACGTCGTCGGCGTCGGCCCGGTAGGTGAGGTAGAGGTAGTTCGTCTTCGACGGCCACTCGCCCGCGAGCGTGTCGATCATCCGCACCCTCGGTCGGATCCCGTGCTCCAGGCGGCGGCGTCGGACCTCCTCCTCGTCCAGCCGCGCGGCGCGGCCGACCGCGCGGTCGGAGAGGCCGAGCTCCTTCGCGCGTCGGAGCAGGGCCGGGGGGAGCTGGCCGCCCGGCACGGCCCCGAGCGCCCGGTGGGTCTCCTCGATCTCGGCGAGCGCGTCGACGAACCATCGGTCGATGTACGAGACGGAGGCGATCGTCCCCGGGTCGACCCCCGCGCGGAGCGCTTCGAGGACGTGACCGAGGACGGCGGGCTTGGGTTCGGCGAGGTCGGCGAGGATCGCCTCGGGTGACCGCACGACGGCCGGTGGGAGGAGGTCCGCGCGCGGGTCGGACATGCGGTAGGCCTTGGAGAGCGCCTCGGGGAACGACGCGCCGATCCCCATCGCCTCGCCGACCGACTTCATCGCCGGCCCGAGCCGCGGGTCGGCCCGGGCGAACTTGTCGAGGTCCCAGCGGGGCAGCTTGACGACCACGTAGTCGAGCGCCGGCTCGAAGCAGGCGGTCGTCACCCCGGTGACCCGGTTCTTCAGCTCCGGTAGCGTGTAGCCGAGGGCGAGCTTCGCGGCCACGTAGGCGAGAGGGTAGCCGGTCGCCTTGCTCGCGAGGGCGCTGGAGCGCGACAAGCGGGCGTTGATCTCGATCGCGTAGTACTCGAGGCTGTTCGGGTCGAGGCAGAACTGGATGTTGCACTCGCCGACGATCCCGCACTCCCGCACGGCGCGGAGCGCCGCCTGCCGGAGCATCTGGTACTCCTGGTCGGTGAGCGTCTGGCTCGGGGCGATGACGATGTTGTCGCCCGTGTGCACCCGCATCCCGAGGACGTTCTCCATGTTGCAGACGGTCAGCGCGTTGCCCCGGCCGTCGCGGACGACCTCGTACTCGATCTGCTTGAACTCGCCGACGTACCGTTCGAGCAGGACCTGGCGGACCGGGCTGGCGCGGAGCCCTCGGGTGACGACCTCGCGCAGCTCCGCCGCGCCGCGCGCCACCCCTCCGCCCTTGCCGCCGAGGGTGAAGGCGACCCGCACCATGAGGGGGAAGCCGAGGTCGACCGCGACGCGCTCCGCCTCCTCGACGGAGCGGACCGCCCGGCTCGGGAGCGTCGGGACCCGAGCGCGGGCCATCGCGCGGACGAACCTCGCCCGGTCCTCCGTCGCCCGGATCCCGGCGAGCGGCGTACCGAGGACCTTCGTGCTGGTCCTCGACAGGACCCCGAGGTCGCTCAGGCGCACCCCGCAGTTGAGCGCCGTCTGGCCCCCGAACGACAGGAGCAGGCCGTCCGGCCGCTCCTCCTCGAGGATCGGCGCGACGAACTCCGCGACGAGCGGTTGGAAGTAGACCTTGCCGTGGCGCGGCGGGTCGGTCTGCAGCGTGGCGATGTTCGGGTTGACGACGACCGCATAGACGCCGTCCTCGTCGAGCGCCTTCAGGCACTGGCTCCCGGAGTAGTCGAACTCGCCGGCCTCGCCGATCTTGAGGGCCCCGCTCCCGAGGAGCACGACCTTCTCCGGCAGGCCCGCGGTCATGTCCGCCGCCTCACCTTGCGGAGGAACTCGTCGAAGACGAAGCCCGCCTCCTGCGGGCCCGGGTGCCCCTCGGGGTGACCTTGGAGGGCCAGCAGGCGACCGCGGGGGTCACGAAGGCCCTCGAGCGTCCCGTCGTCCGGGTTCGTCGCCCAGGCGTCGAGGCCGGTGCCGTCCAGCGACGCCGGGTCGACCGCGTAGCCGTGGTTCTCGCTGACGATCATGGCCTGGCCGTTCGGGAAGCAGACCGTCTTGTTCTGGCCCCGGTGCCCATACTTCAGCTTGAACGTCCGCCCGCCACGGGAGAGGGCGAGCAGCTGATGCCCGAGACAGATCCCGAGCGTGGGAAGCTCGCGGTTCGACGGTCGACCGAGCTCCTCGATCGTCGCGGCGAGGGTCGCGGGGTCCCCCGGCCCGTTGCTGACGGTCAGGCCCGCCACGCGTCGGCCGTGCCAACGGGCCGGGACCTCATGGTCCGGCGGGAGCCTCAGCACGCTCGCCCCCCGGTCGAGGAGCGCACGGACGATGCTCGTCTTCGTTCCGCAGTCAAGGAACGCCACCAGCGGGCCGCCGCTCCGTGGGAGGAGGCTCGGCCGCTCCGGCGCGACCTCCCGGACGAGGTCCTCGTCGGCGTAGGCCGGGGCCCTCGCGATCGCCCGCGCGAGGTCGCCGTCCGGCGAGGGCCGGTCGCTCGCGGTGACCTCGATCACCCCCCGCAGCACGCCGCGGCTCCGGAGGTGCTGGGTGAGGCGCCGCGTGTCGATCCCGACGACGCCGGGGACGCCCTCGGCGCGGAGCCAGGCGTCGAGCGAGCGGTCCATCGCCCAGTGGTTCGGGCGACCCATGCCCCGCACGAGGACCCCCCGGACCTGGAGCCCCGAGCTCTCCAAGCACGGGAGGCCGTCGGGATCGTGCGCCCCGGGGGCCGGGGCCCCGTAGTTGCCGATCAACGGATAGGTGAAGGTAAGGATCTGTCCTCGAAACGACGGGTCCGTCAGCGATTCGGGATAGCCGACCATCCCGGTCGTGAAGACGACCTCGCCGACCCGGCGTCCGGTGGCGCCGAAGCCGGCGCCGTCGAACCGCGTGCCGTCCTCCAAATAGACCGTACCCGCGCGCGGGTGGTCGAGCGCGTCGGACGGCACGGGCTGAGGAACCCGACGCGCAACAGGAGAGGGTCGGTCCATAAGATTTGCCGTCGCCGCATCGGTCCGGAGGGCTCGGCCGTGCGTCGGCGCGGTGCCGAGGCCGTCAAATCCCTGCGGTCGGTATTCGCGAGGTGGTCGGGCCGCCTCGGTTGCGCGAACGGTACGACCTCGTCATCGTCGGCGGAGGCCATGCGGGCCTCCAGGCGGCGGCCAAGGCCGGGCTCCTGCGCCGCACGGCCGTGGTGATCGACCGGGGCCCGAAGTACTCGCGCTCGTACTACGCGCCGAGGATGGACAACATCCCGGGGTTCCCCGACGGGATCTCGGGGCACAAGCTGCTGGACCAGCAGATCGCCGCCGTCCGGGCGCTCTCCGAATGGGTCGACTACTTCACGCCGGCCAGGGCCAGCTCGGCGGACCGGGAGACGGACGGCTACGCCGTCGCGTTCGACTGGCTCAAGCAGCCGCTCGTCGCCCGGGGTCGCGCGCTCATCCTCGCGATGGGGGTCGTCGATCGGATCGTCGAGGTCGGGGGGAGGATCGACCCGATCTTCCCTTGGGCGAACCAGGCGATCGTCGACTTCTGCCTCGTCTGTGATGGGCACGAGCTCGCCGGCAAGTCGGTCGCCGTGATCGGCCACGACGCCTTCGCCGCGCGGACGGCGCTGGACGTCCTCGAGTTCGCGCCGAGCTCGGTGGAGATCCTGACGCACGGCCGGCCCGCCGAGTTCGGCCGGGCCCCGGACGAGCGCGCGACCCTCGAACGCCAGCTCACCGAGCACCACATCGGGGTCCTCGACGGGACGATCGTCGGGTTCGACGGGATCCGGGAGCACCGGTTCGGCGTCCGTTTCTCTGACGGGAGCCAGCGCACCTACGACCGCGGCTTCTCGGCGCTGGGCTGGTACGACATGCACCAGGAGATCCCCCGATCCCTCGGCTGCCGGTTCGACGCCGAGGGGTACGTCCAGGTCGATGACGACGCGAGGGCGCTCTCGGCGGCCGACGGCCGTCCGCTCCCGGGCCTCTACGTCATCGGGGACCAGAAGAGCGGTTGGAACCAGATCCCCGAGGCGTGGGCCTCCGCCGAGCGGGCGGTCCTCCACGCCTGGACCGAGGTCCTGTAGGCCGGCTCAGGACGGCCGCGCCATCGGGGCGACCGAAAGGTAGCGGGCGAGCTCGTCCAGGTCCTTGGCGATCGCGCTCGCCCCGGAGGTGCGGAACCGCTCCGCCGCGGCCCCGAGGTCCTCCTGCTCGCTAGGGTCCGGCAACATCGCGTAGAACCGGACGCGGGCGGCGGTGGCGCACTCGGCGTCGAGGAGGTGGTCGCCCACGTAGAGGGCGCGCTCGGTCGGGACCTCCATCTCGTGGAGCAGGGCGAGCAGCGACTCCGGGGACGGTTTCGCCGGTCCCGGGGTGCTGCGCGAGCGGAGGTAGTCGAAGTAGGGGCCGAGGCCGGTCCGGACCAGGGCCGCGCGGGCGAACGCTTCCGAGCTCCGGGTCAGGATCCCCAGGCGGAACTCCCGGGCGCGCAGGCCCTTCAGGAGCCGCTCCGCCCCGGGTCGGGGGACCGTCCTCGGCAGCGCCTCGAGCTCGATGCGGTCGATCGCCTTCTGGTACTCGGCCTCGAAGCGCCAGAGCTCGCCGTCCGGCAGGTTGGCGTTCCGCATCGCCTCGCGGGCAGCCTCGACGATGCGGTGGACCGGCTCCCGTACCGAGAGCTGGCCCGGGGGGACGCCGTGCCGCTCGGCGACCCGGACGACCTCCCCGCGGATGCGGCCGAAGTCGTGGTGCGAGAGGACGAGCGTCCCGTCCAGGTCGAACGCGATGCCGAGGATCGGTTCGAGGAACTTCGGCTCGGACGAGAGCTCGGGCATGAGGCCGCTCCGGCCGACAGCTGTTGCCGGGCGCGCACAATAAGCGTTTGCTTCGAGAGGCGTAGCCGGCGTCCCGTCGTCGGTCCGCGCGCCGTTCCGCGAGTCGTCACGAGGCGGCCGGACGTTGCAGCGTCACGACCGACTCGCGGAGGGTGAACGAGCGGCGCTGCCCGCTCCGGCGTGGGCGAGCGACGTCGACCGCGACGATCTCGAACCCGAGCCGTTCGGCGATGCGCGCGAGCAGGAGGTCCCCCGGCACGTACGTCCCCGCCAGGAGCGAGTCGCCGACGACCACCACGAACCGGCCCGCCGGGCGGAGCGCCGTACGGACCCGAGCGAGGACCGGCACGAGGTCCGCGAAGTACCGATGCACGACCGCGTGCATGTCGTCCCGCCGGTACGTGCCCTTGCGGCGCACGTTCTCCCGGATCCGCCCGAGGATCTCGTGGAGCCACGGGTCGGGAACGCTGCCGAGAGAGACGTACCGCGCCGTCTCGGTCCGGGGGAGGTTGTCGCAGGCGACCTCCGCCCCCCGGAGCGCCCGGAGGTCGGCATACGACCTCGCGTAGCCGAGCCAGGCGAGGTCGACCTTGTAGTTCATCACGTAGTCCATCCCGTTGACGTACGGCGGGCTGGTCACGGCGAGGTCGACCGACCCGGAGGGAAGGTCCAGCGCGCGGGCGTCCTGCTGCTCGACCCGCGACGGGGGCCCCCAGCGGTCGCGCTCGCTCCGCAGCCCGCGAAGGTCGTCGGCCATCTCCCCCGCGGCCTCGAGGAACCGCTCGCCGGGGGCGGGACCGCCGTCGGACCCTCCCCGGCGGTACCCGAGGCAGGGCGAACGGTGCAGGCGGCTCGAGGGGACCAAGATGCGGCCGAACGCCAGCCGGACCGCATCCCCGGAGAGCGAGCTCTCGCGGGGGAGGGCGGCCCGCAGCCTCAGGAGCGCGTGGAGCGCGTCCGGCGAGAACTGGCGACGGGTCTCCCGGAGGAACGGCAGTTCGGCCGCGGGTCGGTGTTCCGAGGACCGCACCACCGCCCGCGCGCGTCGCAGGAGGAGCTGGCCGTCGAGCTCGAAGGCGGTCTTCACCCGGGCGGCGAGGACCGCGGGGGCGAGCAGTTCGACCCCGATCGCGCGGGCCCCGGCGCGCCGGGCCTCCACCAGCGTCGTCCCGCTCCCGGCGAACGGGTCGAGGACCGTCGATCCCCGGCCGATGTTCCCCGCGGAAAGGACCCCTCGGACGAACTCGGCGGAATAGCCCTGGACGTACGGCCACCAGCGGTGGATGGGCTCGGTCTCGTTCGCGCGGAACGTGATCGGGCCCCGGTAGCTTCCGATGGCGATACCGTTCTCTCGAAGGAACCGCTCGTCGAACACCTCCGGCTCGACGAAGTCGTCGCGCTCCTGGAGGGCGACGTACGCCCGCAGGACCCAGAGCCCGCGACCTAGCCGCTGGACCGAACCGTCGCGCTCCCAGCGTTCGAGCACCCGCTGGACCTGGGGGGCCGGCACGTCCAGGACCGAGGCGAGCTGGCGGTACGTCGCCCCTATCGCTCCGGTCGCATCCAGTGCCTCCCGGAGGGCCGCTGCCCCGACCACGCCGAGGTCCTCGGAGGCCGCGGGAGAGGCGGTCACCGAGCCCCTCGGAGCTGCGCCCGCGCCGTCGCCCGCTCCGGCCGGGCCGCGATCTTCTCGAGCGACGCGCGCACCGAGCGTCGGAGGGCGCGTCGCACCTCCCGGAGGCGGCGGGCGGGGGGAGACTCGGCGAGATCCTCCGGCACGGTCGCGAGGGCGACGTCGAGGTCGTGGAGCCGACCGAGCCGCGCCTGGAGGCGCTGCCAGGACGGCGGGGGTGGCTGGAGCGAGGTCGCCTTCGTCGCGAGCTCCAGCGTGGCGAGATGCCGCCATTGTCGGATGCGGATCCTCAGCCGGTGGAGACGTTCGCTCGACGGACGTCGCCGAGCCTTGCGGTGGGCCTTGCGGACCCGGCCCTGGCGTCGGCGTCGTTCCTCGGCGAGGATGCGGTTCAGCCCTTGGTCCGCGTCCCCTCGAGGTCCGAGGTCGAGCAATCCCCTCACCCTGTCGAACAGCCCCCCCTGCCGCTCGGTCCTCAGGAAGGCGAGCAGCAGCTCGCGCCCGGTGCGCGTGTCGTCGCGCAGCCGGCCCAGGAACTCGTGCCAGGGCGCGAGCTCCTCCGACCGCGGGTCGTGGACACCGGCCGGCGCGACGAGCGTGGTGGTCACGTCCCGGTCCCGGACCCTCCCGACCAGGCGCGCGAGCCGGCGCAGCCGCCGGGCGACGTCCTCGACGGTCGCCTTCCGCGTGGCCGGCACGAGGCGGCCCCAGACCGCCATCCCGCTCGCGAGCCGACGCATGTCCCGGTGGAGGTCGTGGACGTCCTCCGGTGACAGCGCGGCCTGGCCGAGACCCCGCTCGATCTCCCCGTCCAGGGTCGAGAGCGTGCGCACGAGCTCGGCCCTGAGGCGGAGGGGCCCCGCCGGCTCGGCGGTCGCTCGGGCGCGTCGCGGCACCGACGCCCCGACCTTCCCGCGCTAGTTATCGGTTCGGTCGACCCGCTCTCAGCTCCCGACGGCCCGAACTCCTTTACCCGTGCGCGACTCTCGGGACCCGTGCCGCGCCAGCGTGCGAGCCCCACGCTCGCTCCGTTCGCCCGCGCCCGAGAGAGCGCCTGGGTCGGCGTCATCGACGTCGGGTCGAACACGGCCCGCTGTGTCGTCTTCGAGGCGTCGCCCGGAGGGACCGTCCATCCGGTCTACGAGACGAAGGAGTCGCCGCGCCTGGGCCTTGAGACCGAGCCGGACGGTTCGCTGTCGGAGGCGGCGACCGCCCGCGGGGTCCACGCGGTCCGACGGTTCGGAAGGACGGTGCGGCAGCTCGGGGTGCGCAAGGTGATCGGGGTCGCCACGAGCGCGGCACGGGACGCGCCGAACGGCCCGGCGTTCGTCCAGGAGGTCGAGCGGGCGACGGCGGTCCGTCTGAAGATCCTTTCCGGCACGGAGGAGGCGCGGTACGCCTACCTCGGCGTCGCCGGGACGCTCGAGCTCCGCAACGACCTCGTGTGCGACCTCGGGGGCGGCTCGCTCCAGCTCGCCGAGGTACGGGACGGGGCGCTGCGCAACTCGGTCAGCCTGCCGCTCGGGGTGCTGCGCCTGTCTCGGCGGTTCCTCGAGCACGACCCTCCGAAGCGGCGGGAGCGCGAGCAGCTGCGGGATCACGCCCGGGCGGCGATCCGCTCGGCGGTCGAAGCGCTCGGGGGCCACCACGACCGTCTGGTCGCCGTGGGCGGTACCGTTCGGGGCCTCGCCCGGGCGTCGATCGACATCACGGAGTTCCCCGTGCGGCGGGTCCACGGCTACCGTCTCTACGACCGCGCGATCGAAGCCCTGGACGAGCTCCTCGGCGAGATGCCCGCGAACAAGCGCCGCGCGGTCCCCGGTATCGGCTCGGACCGGGCCGACGTGGTCCTCGCCGGCATCACGGTCTTCCAGGAGCTCGACCGGGCCCTCGGCGTCGACCATGTCCTGGTCTCCGGCGCCGGGATCCGCGAGGGGATCGCCCTGGAGGCGATCCGCGCGGACCTCCCCGCTTCCGCGGAGGACCTGGTCGACCGCTCCGTCGCCGCGGCGAGCGGGGCGTTCGGCTTCGACCTCGAACGCGCCCACGAGGTCGGGGAGGTCGCCGATCGCCTCTTCGGGCTCCTCGCCGGGCGGTACGGGTGGGGCCGGAGCGAGCGGCTTGCGCTCCGGGCCGCGGCCGGGATGCACGACGCCGGCGTGGCCGTCGACCTGTGGAACCATCCCCAGCACTCCGCCTACCTGATCCGCAACTACCCGATCTGGGGCCTCGACCAGCGCGAGATCCTCCTCGCGTCGATGACCGCCTACCTCCACGACGGGGACGACCCACCGTCGACGTGGAAGAAGCGCTACCTCCCCCTCGCCGGGAGCGCCGAGGTCGCGACCGCGGTCCGCCTGGGGGCGATCCTCGAGGTCGCCAAGACCGTCGCGAGCCCCAAGACGCTCCTCTCCCTCGTCAACGGCGGGGAGCGTCTAGCGGTGGCCTTTTCTTCGGGGGCCGATGTCGCGTTGCCCGCCCGGTGGCAAGAGAAGGTGCGCAAGGCGATGCAACGGGTCTTCGACCTCGAGGTCCGGGTGCGCGATGGGTGAGACCCCGAGCCCGGCCCATGGGTTCCCGGGGCGACTGCTCGTCTTCGAGGGCCTGGACGGGAGCGGCAAGTCGACGCAGGCGGCCCTGATCGGCAAGTGGCTCGCCGCCCAGGGCTACCGCGTCTTCTCGACGGAATGGAACTCCTCCGAGCTCGTCTCGAGCGTGATCAAGCGGGGGAAGAAGAAGGGCCTGCTCACGCCGACGACGTTCAGCCTCCTCCACGCGACCGACTTCGCCGACCGCTTCGAGCGCAAGATCCTGCCGCCGCTGCGCGCCGGCTACCTCGTCGTCTGCGACCGTTATGCGCACACGGCGTTCGTGCGGGACGCCGCCCGGGGGTGCGACCCGAACTGGGTCCGCACGATCTACTCGTTCGCCCCGCGGCCGGACCTCGCCTTCTACTTCCGGGTCCCGGTCGCGACGACGCTCAAGCGCAAGCTCGCTTCCCGTCAGAAGATCAGCTACTATGAGGCCGGGATGGACCTCGGGCTGTCCGACGAGCTGGAGGAGAGCTACGAGAAGTTCCAGTCCCGCCTGAAGCGCGAGTACGAGCGGATCGCCCAAGCCGACCGCTTCACGGTGATCGACTCCTCGCGTCCGGTCGAGGAGATCCAGCGGACGCTCCGCGACCACGTCCGTCCGCTGCTGGAGAACTTCCCGACGGGGGCCGCGCTGACCCATGACGGCTAGGACGTACGGGACCCGGCCCCCCGGGATGCCGGCCGGACCGCTCCGCGGCCGTCTGATCGTCATCGAGGGGGCGGACGGCTCCGGCCGTACCACGGAGGTCGCGCTCCTCAAAGAGCACCTCGAGGTCGAGGGCCATGCGGTCGTCGACACGGGCCTGCGCCGGTCGGACCTGGTCAGCGCGGAGATCGACCGGGCGAAGCAGGGCCACACGCTCGGCGCGGCGACGATGGCGCTCCTCTACGCCGTCGACTTCGCCGACCAGCTCGAGAACAAGATCGTCCCGGCGCTCGCCGCCGGCTCGACGGTCCTGGCCGACCGCTACATCTACACGCTGATGGCGCGGGCCGTGGTGCGCGGGGCGTCGCGGGCCTGGGCTCAGGAGCTCTACGCCTTCGCCCTTCGGCCGGACCTGGTCGTCTTCCTCGAAGCGCGTCCGGAGATCCTGCTCCACCGGTCGATCGCGAAGTACGGGAGCCTCGACTACTGGGAGAGCGGGATGGACCTCTGCCTCTCGCGCGACCTGTTCGAGAGCTTCTTCCTCTACCAGGACCGCCTCTCCCGCGAGTTCGAGTGGATGCGCGGGCGCTACGGGTTCGAGGTCGTGGACGCGAACCGCACCGTCGAGCAGGTCCACGCCGACGTCCTCGGGCTGGTCGCCCCGCTCTACGGCGGCGTCGCCTCGCCGCGGGCGGTCGCGGTCGCCCCGCCGACCCCTAAGCGTCCCGCTTCGCGAGCTGCTTCCGGGTGAACAGCCAGACGAGCCGTCCGGCTCCCGGCTTCACGCCGCCGGGGAAGTCCAGGCAGGCCGCCCCGCCCCGGGTGAGGCGGACGACCGAGATCCCGTCCCCGATGAGCGCCATCCCGACGAACTCCGCGAGCGTCGGCTCGTGGCCGACCAGGACGACCTCTTCGCCGGCGTGGACCGACCGCCGCAAGCGGTCGAAGATCGGGTCGGGAAGGTTCCCCGGCGCGAGCTCGGGCCACGTCTCCAACCGGGGGGACGACGGGAACGCCCCCGCAACGATCTCCGCGGTCTTCACCGCGCGGTCGGCACCGCTCGTGACGAGGTGGTCGGCCGGCGAGGCGATCCGCGCGAGCCCCCGAGCGGCACGCCGGGTCTGGCTGCGTCCCTTGTCGGTCAGCGGCCGTCGATCGTCGTTCGGCCAGCGGGCGGGGTCCCGCGGCTCCGCCGGGCCGTGGCGCACCACGACCACTCGAACGTTCTTGCGCGGACGGGTCGTACGGGGCACAGACCCTCGGGAGCGGCCCTGTGGACCTGCAGCCTAAAACGACTTCGGTCGACGTCTAACCCTCCGGGCCGTCGTCCTCCCCTCCCACGACGGGACGGCGCCCCGGGGTCAACGCGGGGATGGGCCCCCGGTCGCCCGGTCCGGGGTGGCCCACCGATAGGTGGGCGAGGTCCGAGGCGACCGCCGCGGTCATCACTGCAGCTCGGACGACGCGCTTGCGACCAAAACGTTAGGAACCGCCTGCCGACCGCCGGCTCGCTGGTCCGTGGCGACCGAACGGACCCTGCCCCCCGGCCGAACACCGGGGCGGCTTTCGCAGCTCACCCCGGGGGCCGGTGCGGGGGACCTTGGCGAAGGGCCGCAGCTCTCCTTGCGCTCACCCCGCTAGGGTCGGCACGGCCAGCGCCGCATCGGGCGGTAGAGGGAGCGACGGGGAACGGAGCGCGCGGTCGAAGAACGTCTGGGCGATGTCCTGACTGTAGGCGACCGTCCGACCGATCGCCTCGAGGGCACGAGCCACCGCCGCCGCGGACGCCGGGGGCATCGAGCCGTCCCCGACGGCCGGGAGCAGGCGCTCGGAGAGCGCCCGGCCCCCGGCGAGGAGCGCCTCCCCGACGTCCAAGAGGTCGTTCGCTCGCGAGCCGTCCGGGCTCCCGAGCACTTCGGTGAGATGGGCCATCGCTTGGCCATGGAACTGGCGGAGTTCACGGAGCAGCCCGCGGTCGGCCCCGAGGTCCGCGAGGCGGGGACCGACCTCGCCGAGCGTGACGGCGTGGTCGGCGATCCGTTCGAGGCTTCTCGCGATCGTCCATGCCGAGGTCACGCCCTGC
>DASPQN010000048.1:0-2675 GCA_035624925.1 Thermoplasmata archaeon | reverse complement strand
GCTCGGCGGGAGCGGCGGCCGCCGTGCCCGACGGGGGGGGCTCGGGCCCCGGCGCGGGCGTCTCGTCCGGCATCGGTCCCGGCGGAGAAGCTGGTCGCGCCTTCATATCGCTTGGGGACGCCCCGACCGGTCCGTGACGGGGATCGCCAGGACCCACGGTACGGATTGGGGGCGGAGCGCCTCTCGGCCCGTCGCCCGAAGGCCCCGGGCCCCTCCGGAAACGGTCGGCCGGGGGTCCCGGGAGCCTGCGGACCTGACGGCCGGGGGCCGTTCCCGGAGGGTCGTTCCGGACGGTCCAGTACAAGGGTTATAACACGCGGTTAGGTCGGAAACATGGGGGGTTCTGGCCCCGCTTTTCCGATGGCACAGCCGGCGGTCGACGCACCCGAGTACACGGCGAGCTCGATCCAGATCCTGGAGGGTCTCGCCGCCGTCCGGAAGCGGCCCGGAATGTACATCGGGTCGACCGACGCCCGGGGCCTGCACCAGCTGTTCAACGAGGTCGTCGACAACGCGATCGACGAGGTCCTCGCCGGCGCCTGCACCCGGATCGAGGTCGTGCTCCATGCCGACGGCTCCTGTTCGGTCCGGGACGACGGGCGCGGGATCCCGGTCGAGATCCACCCGAAGTACCAGCGCCCGACGCTCGAGATCGTGATGACGGTCCTGCACGCCGGCTCGAAGTTCGACCGGAACACCTACAAGGTCTCCGGCGGGCTCCACGGCGTCGGCGTCCACGTCGTCAACGCGCTCAGCGAGTGGCTGGAGGTGCGCGTCCGCCGCAACGGGCACGAATACTTCCAGCGCTACGAGCGCGGGGCCCCGGTCGCGCCGCTCTCCGTCGTCGGCGACGCCGAGGCGACCGGCACCGAGCTCCGGTTCAAGCCGGACGCGATGATCATGGAGACGCCGCAGTTCGACCCGGACACGATCTCCCGGCGCCTGAAGGAGCTCTCGTTCCTCAACCCCGCGGTCACCATCCAGTTCCTCTCGGAGAAGACCGGCGTGACGGAGACGTTCCACCACGCGGGCGGGATCGCCGAGTACGTCGAGGACCTCAACGCGAACTCGACCCCGCTGTTCCGACCCCCGATCTCGCTCCACACGAAGCGCGAGTCGACCGACATCGAGGTCGCGCTCCAGTACACCGACGGCTACAACGAGACGACCCTCGCGTTCGTCAACAATATCAACACCGTCGACGGCGGGACGCACGTCATCGGCCTGCGGAGCGCCCTCACCCGCACCCTGAACGACTACGCCCGCCAGCGCGGCTGGGTGAAGGGCGACAAGGAGGGGCTCACCGGCGAGGACACCCGCGAGGGTCTCGCCTGCGTCCTCTCCGTGAAGGTCCTCGAGCCGCAGTTCGAGGGGCAGACGAAGGCGAAGCTCGGCAACTCCGAGGTCAAGGGCCAGGTCGAGAGCGCGGTGAGCCAGAAGCTCGCCGAGTACCTCGAGGAGCACCCGTCCGTCGGGCAGAGCCTGATCTCGAAGGCGCTCCAGGCGGCCCAGGCCCGCGAGGCCGCGCGGAAGGCCCGGGAGCTCACCCGCCGCAAGGGGCTCCTCGAGGGGGGCGGCCTCCCGGGGAAGCTCGCGGACTGCCACTCCCGGGACCCGGCGCAGTGCGAGCTGTTCATCGTCGAGGGCGACAGCGCGGGGGGGACCGCGAAGCAGGGGCGGGACCGCGAGTTCCAGGCGATCCTCCCGCTCAAGGGCAAGATCCTGAACGTCGAGAAGGCGCGCCTCGACAAGATGCTCCAGAACGAGGAGATCCGGGCGCTGCTCACCGCGATCGGGATCGGGATCGGCGACGACCAGGACATCTCGAGGCTCCGCTACCACAAGGTCATCCTGATGACCGACGCCGACGTCGACGGCGCGCACATCCGGACGCTGTTGCTGACGCTGTTCTACCGCAAGATGCCGGTGCTGATCACCGAGGGCCGGGTCTACATCGCCCAGGCCCCGCTCTACCGCGTCCAGAAGGGCAGCAAGATCACCTACGCCTACTCGGACGAGGAGCGCGACAAGGCCGTCGCCGAGGCCGGGGGGATGAAGGGCGTCACGGTCCAGCGGTACAAGGGGCTCGGCGAGATGAACGCCGAGCAGCTCGCCGAGACGACGATGCGGCCGGGGGCGCGCGAGCTCATGCGCGTCACGGTCGAGGACGCCGCGAAGGCGAACGAGCTGTTCCAGATCCTGATGGGCGAGGAGGTCGAGCCCCGACGGCACTACATCGAGGCGCACGCCGTCGAGGTGACGAACCTCGACATCTAGTCGGGGTTCGTGACGGAAGGTCCCGGGCCGACCACGCTGCCCGAAGCGCTCCGGGCGGTCGGGCACGAGGCCGCCGAACCCCCGCGCCGGCCGGTCCTCCGCCACGGGGACGCCATGCTGGTGACGCTCGCGACGATCGCCCCGGAGGGTCGTCCCGTCTGGCACGGCCTCTGGGTGGAGCACGCCTCGGCGCGGCCCCTCGGCCCGCCGGTGACGGCGAGCACGCTCCCCTCGCGCGCCGCGGCGTCCGAGGTGGGGCGGCCCCTCATCGACCTCCTCGCGGCGTCGTCGCTCTCCCTCCTGGAACGGCTGGAGGACCTCGGGGGTCGGGTCGACCAGCTCGAGTCGGCGGCCGAGCCCGCGCCGATCGCCGAGCTGTCGGAGGTCCAGCGCGGCCT
>DASPQN010000047.1:0-5087 GCA_035624925.1 Thermoplasmata archaeon | reverse complement strand
CACCCATCAGGACGAGGGGACGCCGGTCGCCCGCCGGCATCCCGGCGAGCGCCTCGATCAGGTTCGGAAGCCCCTTGTTGGACGCCACCCGTCCGACGAACAGGAGGTAGCCGTCCGGGAGCGCGGGCCCCTCCAGTCGGTCGTCGGCCGGGCGGCTCCATTCGTCGAGGTCGACCCCCGGGGGGACGATCCTCAACCGGTCCGCGGGGGCGAACTCCCTCAGCAGGCCCGCTTCCTGCTCCGACTGGACGGCGATCGCCCGGGCGATGCGGTAGGCCGTCATGCCGAAGACGACGTCGTCGAGCCGCAGGATCGCGCGGTTGCGGGTCGACTCGCGGCGGTCGGCCGGGTGGTACGAGGTGGAGATCACGAGAGGGATGCCGGTCCGAGACGACGCGGCGGCCGCTTGGAGGACGTGGCCGTACCGGTGGGAGTGGGCGTGGATGACGTCGGCGCCGCTCTCGGCGAGGGCGTCGATCAGGCCGACCATCATCGGGAGGTTCAGCTTCGGGACCAGGTGACGGCGGATCGCGAAACGCCGGACGGGGACCCCGTCGACCTCGGGTCGGTAGTCGGACCGGCGGTCCCAGGCCGCCTCGTCGTACAGGTCGCTCGCGAACACCTCGACCTCGTCCCCGGCCGCGCGCTGGCGCCGGGAGAGCTCGTGGACGTTCGTCTCGACGCCGCCGGGAGCGTCGAACCGGAGGGTGACGTGGACGACCTTCAACCGCCCACGACCTCCCGGTAGAGGCGCTCGAGCTCGCCGGCGACCGCCTCCCACGTGTAGCGCGGAACGACCGTGGTCCGGCCGGCCTCGCCCATCCGCCGTCCGAGCTCCGGGTCGTCCCAGAGCCGGGCGATCGCCTCCCCGAGCGCCCCCGGCGCTCCGGGGGGTACGAGAAGGCCCGTGCGCCCGTCGTCGACGATCTCGGGGATCCCCCCGACGCGGGAGGCGATCACCGGCGTCCCCTGGCCCATCGCCTCGAGGAGGACGAGGCCGAACGCCTCGTAGTCGCTCGGCAGGACCAGCGCGCGGGCGTCGTGATACGCCGCGGCCAGGAGCCGGTCGTCGGGGACGTGACCGATCCTCCGTACCCGCTCCGAGACCCCGAGGGCCCGGGCCTTCACATCGACCTGGCGGGCCATCCCTCCGTCCTCGCCCAGGAGCACCAGCGTCGCGAGGGGGTCCCGTCGGGCGAGCGGCGCGAACGCCTCGAGCAGCGGGAGCAGGCCCTTGTTCGACGCGAGCCGCCCGACGAACAGGAGGAACGGACCGTCGATCCCGAACTCGCGGCGGAACGGCGACGGGCCGGGCGGAGGGTCCGGCAACGGGGTGTACCCCGGGGGGACGATCGCGACCGGCGGGAGGTCGATCCCCAGCCCGCCCAGGAGCTCCTCCTCCTCGGGGGTCTGGACGATGATCCGCGCCGCACCCTCGAGCACGCCGCTCGCGAGGACGCGGTCGTAGAACCCGCGGAGCCGGCGCCGCCACCACCCCCCCTCGATCGACCACGGAGGGTGGTAGTGGGCCGTCAGGACGAACGGGGTGCCGACGTGGCGGCGGAAGCGCGAGGCGACGGTCACCTGGTGCGTGCCGTAGGTGTGCACGTGGAGGACCTCCGGCCGCCGCTGCTCGAGGGCGCGGTCCAGGCCCCGGAAGAACGTGTAGTGGGCCTCGCCGGGCAGCGACCAGGCCGCGAGCCGGTGGACCGCGCCGAACGGCTGCACCTCCTCGCGGGGCACGTCGGCGGGGAGCTTCTGCCACGGATACTCCCGGTACAGCTCGCTCGTGTAGACGTCGACCTCATGCCCCCGAGCCCCGAGCCGCGCGGCGATCTCGGCGACGTGGCGCTCCACCCCGCCGGGGGCGGGCGGGTAGCGCGTCGCGAGCTGGGCGACCCTCACGCCCCGCGGGTACTCCCCCGGTTACTTGATGGGGACGTAGGGCCACCGCCGGGTCGGCGGTCGGCCGTCCAGCGACCGTCGGCCGCGGGTCCGGTCGCGGGCGACCCGGCGTGGCCCGGCCGAGGACCTCAGGAGACCGAGCGCGCCGTCGCGAGCCGCTGGGCGTACTTCTTGTAGACCTCGGTGGCGCGGGCGACCGCCTCGGTCTTGACGTACTCGTTGGCCTGGTGCGAGAGCTCCTCCTCGCCGGCCCCGTAGATGACGACGCGCGGGTTGACCTGGGCGTAGTGGACCGCCTCCGAGGCGTGGACGAGCACGGTCGTCTCCGCCTGGGCCACCTCCTGGAGGATGCGGACATGCTCGGCGGCGGGGTTGATCTGGACCGCGGGCATCGTGACGATCCTCCGCAGCGTGAACGGCGTCTTGATCCGTCGGAGGTGCTCCTCGATCTCGTGGTAGAGCTGGTCGGGGGTGTAGGGCGGCGGGAAGCGGATGTCGACCTCGGACGTGCACTTGCTCGGGACGACGTTGATCCGGGTCCCGCCGTTGAACGTGCCGATGTTCAGCGTGACGGTCCCGAGCTCGGGGTGCGCGATGCGGCTCTTGAACGACTCGAGCCCCCGCAGGATCCGCATCATCTTCGTGATGGCGTTCTCGCCGAGGTGGGGCATCGCCCCGTGGGCCGCCTTCCCGCGGGTCTCGATCGCGAGGTCGAGGACCCCCTTCTCGGCGTAGGCGACCCGCAGGCCGGTCGGCTCGCCGACGATGATCGCCTTCGCCCGCCGTAGCGGCAGGGTCTTCGCGAGCGCGACGGCCCCCTGCATCGCGGTCTCCTCGTCGGTCGTGAAGGCGAGGACGACCGGGATCTTGCGCGCGACCAGGTCCTGGGCCGCCTCGAGCATCGCGACGACGGTCCCTTTCATGTCCGCCGCCCCCCGGCCGTACATCCGGCCCGAGGCGAGCTGGCTCTGCGAGAAGCTCCAGTAGTCCCCGATCGGCGGGGTATCGAGGTGGCCGGAGAGGACGACGCCCCCCTGGCCGGACTCGGCGAGGAGCGCCGGCGCCTGGGCGTCCCCGAAGAGCGTGTTGCGCATCCGGATCTGGTCCGTGAACGACTGGACGTAGTCGAGGACCTCCTGCTTGTCGGAGAACGGGTCGCTCGGGATCTTGACGAGCTCCGCGAGCATGTCCACCATCTGGCGCTTCATCGGATCCCTCCTCCGGCCGCGGGCGGCGGACCCCGGGAATTCGGACGAGGGTACCGGTAAGGACGGGTGCGTCTTAATCGTTACAGTCGAACGGCGTGGAGGGGCCGCGGGGCCCGGCGCCCGAGGGACCGGCGCAGGACCGCCCCCCCGGCGCCCGCGGCCGCCTGGCGTTCCGTCACGGCAAAAGCCGAATAAGCCGGGCGTCGCTCCGAGGGACGATGCCGGCCGCGGACGGGCGGGAGGGGGGCGACGTTCGGGTCGTCGACACCCGCGACGAGTCGCTCAAGGGGGCGATGATGGTCGTCGGCTTCCCGACCCACGGCCTGGTCGGGTCGGTCGCCGCCTCCTACCTCGTCCATGCGCTCGACATGTCGCTGGTCGCCTACATCACGAGCGAGCAGTTCCCCCCGACGGTGATCATGGAGGAGGGGGTCGTCAACGCCCCGGTCCGCCTCTACGCCAGCAAGCTCGTCTGCGGCGTCGACCGCTCGTGCGACCAGCTCGTCGTCGTCATCGCGGACATCCAGCCCCCGGTCGGGATGCTCAACGAGCTCGGGCGCGTCCTCCTCGACTGGGCGGAGTCGAAGGGGGTCCAGCTCGTCATCGCCATCGAGGGCCAGCCGATCGAGAGCGAGGTCCACGGCGACGCCCGCGTCGTCGCGATGGCGAACCGGGCCGCTGCGCCGCTCCTCGAGCGCTACGCGTTCCCGGCGGCGAACGGCGTCGTCACCGGGCTCGCGGGCGGGATCATGCTCGGGGCGATCGGCCGGGTGACGCCCGTCCTCTGCCTGGTCGCCCAGGCGCACAAGGACTACCCGGATGCCCGCGCCGCGGCGAAGGTGATCGAGACGGTGAACCCCCTCGTCCCCCTCCTCGTCCTCGACACCAAGCCGCTGCGCGAGAAGGCTCGGCAGATCGAGGCCGAGGTCCGTAAGACCCTGCAGCAGACGCGGGAGTCGGTCTCGAAGATGCGGGCCGCCGAGACGGAAGGGCCGGGTGAGATGTATCGCTGAGCCCGCCCCGGCGCCGTCGTCCTCCCCCGACGACGCGAACGTCCCCTCCGTGAGCCTCCGGGGGTTCCGCCCGTCGGACGTCCCGACGATCTCGTCGATCGTCGCCGAGGCGCTGCACGAGCACTACGACCCGAGCCTCTACGCCTCCCTCGGGGCGGAGTGGCCGGCCGGGTTCCTGGTCGCCGCGGACGCCCGGGGGCTGCCGGTCGGGTTCCTCCTCGGGGTCACCCAGGTGCCGGGCGAGGCGCGGGTCCTGATGTTCGCCGTCGAGCGCGACGTACGGCGCTCGGGGGTCGGGAGCCGGCTCATGGAGACGTTCCTCGAGCGGTGCCGCGTGCGGGGGTTCCGACGGGTCACCCTCGAGGTCCGGGTCTCGAACGTCACCGCGATCCGGTTCTACACCCATTACCGGTACTCGGTGATCGACCTCCTCCGCGCGTACTACTCGGACGGGGAGAACGGCTACCACATGGCCGTCGAGCTCTGACGGTCCCTTCCAAAGGACCTAAATCCTCCGCACACTCGGCACGCCCCATGCCGTCCCCGTGGCCGACCGCCGCCGAGCTGATGACTCGGGGGCCGGTCACCCTGCCGGCCGACGCCCCGGTCTCGAAGGCGCTCGGCCTGATGCGGAGCCGCCGGATCCATGAGATCCCGGTGTTGAGGCGCTCGCGCCTCCTCGGGATGGTGACGTTCGAGTCGATCGCGAGGAAGGTCAGCCGCGCGATCTCGACCAAGGTCGAGCACCTGTTGATCCTCCCGCCGCTGGTCACGCCGGCGACGACCTACCCGGAGATCGCCGAACAGTTGCTGTCGACCGGGCTCCGCGCCGCCCCCGTCGTCGGGCGCCGCGGCGAGCTGTTGGGGATCGTCAGCCGGGCCGACCTGGTCCGCGCGTTCCCCGGCCTCCCCCAGTTCGCGGGACCGGCCGCCCCGGCCGTCGACGAGATCGCGAGCCCGA
>DASPQN010000046.1:0-4113 GCA_035624925.1 Thermoplasmata archaeon | reverse complement strand
TCCTCGGTGACGAACGCGACGTGCAAGCCGGCGTCCTTCGCCCGCCGCACCGAGGCGACCGACGCGGCGAGGACCTCGTCGGGCGTCATCTTCAGCTTGAAGCGGAGGTGGACCTGGCTCGCGGCGACGAACACCGCGATGTGCGTCGCCCCGGAGTCGACGACCGCCTCGACGTCGCGGGGGACCGTCCGCGCCGCGGCGAGGATCTTCGCGGAGAGGCCGGCCCCCGCGAGGAGACGGACGGCGCGGGTCTCCTTCGACGAGACGACGGGGATGCCGGCGTTGATCACCGCGACGCCGACCTCGTCGAGCTTCTCCGCGATGCGAAGCTTCTCGTCGGGGGAGAAATGGACGCCGGGGGCCTGCTCCCCGTCCCGGAGGGTCTCGTCCCACAGGACGAGCTTCTCGGGGAGGTGGCGTTCCGCGGCGGTCGCCGGGTGGAAGTCCTCGACCAGCCCCGCCTCGGTCACGCCCGTTCCACGGCCCGTACGGTCCTTAAGGGTGTCGAACCGGCGCTCGCCCGCCGCGCCGTTCCGTTCCGATCCGGGGGACCGGCGAGGTCGTTCCGGCACGCGAGGCCATCGCATGGCGCGCCGTCGGGATCTTTCGGGAACGGCTCTTAAATAGGCACCGAACCTCGAAGGAGTGAACGCGCGTCGCGCACGCGCGTCGACCCCGACGATGACCACACCGGCGACGCGAACGGTGCCGATCTCCGGCGAAGCGGGCCCGGGGGCCCGCGTTGCGCCGGTCGAACTTGCCGACCTTGCCGTGATGATCGGGGGCCAGGGCGGTGACGGTACGCTCACCGTCAGCGACCTCCTCGGACGCTACTTCCGCAGCCGGGGCCTCTACGTCTACACCTCCCGCAACGTCCTCTCGAGGATCCGCGGAGGCCACGCCGACGCCACGATCCGCGCCAGCCGTGACCCGACCGCCGCCGTGAAGGCGCAGGTCGACGTCCTGGTCGCCTTCGACCAGCAGGCGATCGACCTCGGCCGACCCGAGCTCGCCCCTCACGGGTTCGTCCTCTACGATTCGACGTCGTTCCGCTCCGAGCTCCCGAACTCCGCCGGCTTCCCGTTCGCGACGCTGGTCGGCGGTCCGCTCGGCCAGCCGATCTTCAAGAACACCGCCGCCTACGGGGCGCTCTCGGTCGTCTTCGGGTTCGATGCGTCGAAGACCCGGGAGGTGATCGAGGCGCGGTTCCGTCGCCGGGGAGGCGAAGCGCTCGAGAAGAACCTTCAGGCGCTCGAGATCGGTCGCAAGGCCGCGCTCGAGACGACCGGCGTCCCGAACCGGTTCTCCGTCGCCGAGGGGGATGCCCATGACCAGATCCTCACGACCGGCAACCAGGCGGTCGCGCTCGGCTTCGCCGTCGGGGGCGGGCGGTTCTTCGCGGGCTACCCGATCACCCCCGCGACGGAGGTGATGGAGTACCTGCAGCGGTACCTCCCGGCCTTCGGCGGCGTCGTCCGCCAGGCGGAGGACGAGCTGGCGGCGATCAACATGGTGATCGGCGCCTCCTACGCCGGCGCCCGCGCCATGACGAGCACGAGCGGCCCGGGCCTGTCCCTCATGACCGAGGGGATCAGCCATGCCGGGGCGGCGGAGATCCCGGTCGTCATCGCCGACTGCCAGCGGGTCGGCCCGTCGACCGGCGAGCCGACGCGCCACGAGCAGTCCGACCTCTCGCACCTCGCCAACCTCGGTCACGGCGAGTACCCCCGGTTCATCCTCACCCCCGCGGACCCGGTCGACGCCTTCGGCATGACCGTCGAGGCCCTGAACCTCGCCGCGCGGTGGCGCGTGCCGGTGATCCTGCTGCTCGACCAGGCGCTCTGCCAGAACACCACGACGAGCCGGCGGTTCGACCTCGAGGGGGTCGTGATCGACCGGGGACCGCGCCTGACCGCCGAGGCGCTCCAGGGGCTGGAGGACTACAAGATCTACGGGCTGAGCGAGGACGGCATCAGCCCGTGGGCGTACCCGGGGACTCCCGGGGTCTGGTCGGAAGTGACCGGCAACGAGCACGACGAGTGGGGCCACGTCTCGGTCGACCCCGTGAACCGCCGGAAGATGATGCGCAAGCGGATGGAGAAGATGCGGCGGGCGCGGGACGAGCTACCGGCGGGCCGGCTGTTCGGACCCGCCGGGGCGAAGGTCGGCCTCGTGGGCTTCGGCAGCACCTCGGGACCGATCCTCGAGGCGCAGCGACTGCTCGAGTCGCGGGGGCTCCCGAGCCGGTACTATCAGGCGCGCACGGTCTTCCCGGTGCCGGTCCACGAGCTCGACCCGTTCCTCGGCTCGGTCGATGTCGCCTACATCGTCGAGCACAACTACACCGGCCAGTTCGCCCGGCTCGTCCGGGAAACGCTCCCCTGGCACCACGCCAAGCTCCGCTCGATCCTCAAGTACGACGGCTCGACGTTCCGCGCCCCCGAGATCGTCGCCTCCGTCAAGGAGGCGAGCTAGCGATGCCACCCCGCTCGGCGAAGCCGGTCCAGCCGATCTGGTGTCCCGGCTGCGGCGACTTCGGCGTCCTGGCTGCGGTGAAGCGCGCGGCGGCGAACCTCAAGATCCCCCAGCACGAGCTCGTCCTGGTCGGCGGGATCGGCTGTTCCGGCTCGATCCACAACTTCCTCGAGATCAACGGGCTCCACGCCCTCCACGGCCGACTGCTCGCGCAGGCGATCGGGGTCAAGCTCGCGAACCCGGCCCTCACCGTCGTCGCGGCGGGGGGAGACGGCGACGGCTACGCGATCGGCATGGGCCACTTCATCCACGCGTTCAAGAAGAACGCCTCCGTCCTCTATCTGGTCATGAACAACGAGACGTACGGCCTTACCAAGGGCCAGGCGTCCCCGACGAGCCAGATCGGCTTCGAAGGCAACGTCGAGCCCCCGTTCCACGCCGTCCTGACGGCGCTCTCGGTCCCGGCCCCGAACTTCATCGCCCGCACGTTCTCCGGCGACCCGAAGGGGATGACCGCGGTCCTCGAGGAGGCGCTGCGGTTCAACCGTGAAGGCCGCGGGTTCGCGTTCGTCGAGGACCTCTCGCCGTGCGTCACCTACAACGACACCTACAAGCTCTGGCGGGAGAAGGTCATCGACGTCCAGTCCCTCCCCGGCTACGACCCGTCCGACCGCCGGAAGATGTTCGGGCTCTGCCTCGACCAGATCGAGCAGGGCCGGATCCCGGTGGGGGTCCTCCACCGACCTGCGGCCGCGGAGCGGGAAGGGCTCGAGGTCAAGATCGTCGGCGAGCGCCCGAGCCCCGTCGCCTCGTCGATCGACCTCGCCGCCAACCGCGCCCAGTACGAAAAGCTCCTCGCGGGGCTCGCGTAGGGGGCGCGGGCGGCGGGCCGGCCGCCGGGAGTCCGGGCGTCCGTGCGGGTCGGGATCGACGACACCGACAGTCCCCGGGGGGGCTGCACGACCTGGGTCCTCACCGAGCTGGTCCGGGTCGCCCGGCGCCATCGGCTGGACCTGCTCGGCGAGCCCCGGCTCGTCCGCCTGAACCCGAACGTCCCGTGGAAGACCCGGGGGAACGCGGCGCTCGCGATGCGGGTCGGGCACGGCATCGGTCCGCCGGGAACGGTCGGGGAGCTCGACGGCCAGCCGGTGCTCGCCTACGCCCGCGGCCGGGAGGTCCGGATCGAGGCGGCCCAGCCGTTCTTGGACGACGCCTGGAAGGCGGTCTGCTCGGCCGCCCCCCGGGAGCGTGGGACCGACCCGGCGCTCGTCGCGGTCGACGGCCCGCTGCCTGCGTCGATCTACTGGGACGCCGTCCGGGAGCGGCTGACCGTAGGGCCGGTCGAGCATCTCCTCCGCCGCGCCGGGGCCCGCCTCCGCACGCGGAGCGGGCGTCGAGGGATCATCGGCGCGGCCGCCGCGATCGCCTGGCCCGGCCGCCGCGTCACGTGGGAGCTGATCGCCTACCGAGAGCCCGCGCGGGTCGGGACGCCGCGGGTCGTGGACCGCGCGAGCGTGGTGGCCGCCCAGCGTCACCACCCGGAGCTGTTCCTTTGCGACGACCCGAGGACCCGCCGGCTGCTCGTCGCCCCCCATACCGGCTGCCCGATCCTGTTCGGCCTGCGGGGCACGAGCCCGT
>DASPQN010000045.1:0-11863 GCA_035624925.1 Thermoplasmata archaeon | reverse complement strand
GCCGTCTCCCTCCCGCTCGCCATCTACGTCGCACGGAGCTCCAGGGCCGAGCGGGTCGGGATGCCGGTGATCGAGGTCGTCGCCTCGTTCCCGGCGACCGCCCTCTTCCCCGTGATCATCTTCGTGCTCATCCCGTACCTGACGCCGAACGGCGCGGCCGTCCTGATGCTGCTGACCGGGATGATGTGGTACCTGTTCTTCAACATCCTCTCGGGCGTCCGGTCGCTTCCGCCGGACCTGGTCGAGGCCGCGCGCTCCTACGGGCTCCGGGGTCGGCAGTTCTACCGCCGGGTCCTGCTGCCGGGGATCTTCCCGGCGCTAATCACCGGGTCGATCACGGCCTTCGGCGGGGGTTGGAACACGCTGATCGTCGCGGAGTACCTCAACCTCGGCAAGAACCAGCAGCTCGCGGTCCTCGGCATCGGCGAACTGATCGACAAGGGCAACGCGCTGGGCGCGTCGGGCAACGCCCTGATGGCGGCGGCGCTCCTGACGCTCGTCGTCACGGTGGTCGCCATCAACGAGCTTTTGTGGAAACCGCTCTACCGCCGTGCGGTCGAGCGGTACCGCTACGACTGACCGGGGGAAGCGCGGTGGCGATCATCCGGGTCGACCACGTCGACAAATCGTTCCCGACCCGACACGGGACGATCTCGATCATGCAGGACATCACCTTCGAGGTGAAGGACGCCGACTTCCTCGCCATCGTAGGGCCGTCCGGCTGCGGGAAGTCCACGCTCCTCCGGCTGATCCAGGGGCTCGACCATCCGACCGCCGGCTCGATCACGTTCCGCGACCAGAAGGTCGACGGCGTGGCGAAGGGGATGGCGATGGTCTTCCAGAACTTCGCCCTGTTCCCGTGGCTCACCGTCAGCCAGAACGTCGCCTTCGGGCTCGAGGCCCTCGGCTGGGACCCGGAGCGGATCGCCTCCCACGTCGAGCGCTACGTGACCGTCACCGGCCTCGAGGGCTTCGAGGAGGCGTACCCCCGGGAGATCTCCGGCGGGATGCGCCAGCGCGTCGGCCTCGCCCGGGCCCTCGCGGTCGAGCCCGCGGTCTTGCTGATGGACGAGCCGTTCAGCGCCCTCGACGCGCTGACGGCCGAGGGCCTCCGCGAGGAGGTCCTCCAGCTCTGGAGGGACCCGGGGCTCCCTCCGGAGGCCGTCGTCCTGGTCACGCACAACATCGAGGAAGCGATCCAGCTGGCCGACCGGGTCGTCGTCATGTCGCGCCGCCCGGGCCACGTCCTGGCGGAGGTACCCGTCGACCTGCCTCGGCCGCGCGACCGCAAGTCCTCGCCGTTCTACGACCTGACCGACAGGGTCTACTCGCTCATCACCGAAGGCGGCTCGCCCCCGGCCGCGGTCGGAGGGGGCGGGCATGCCGGTCCCCGGTTGACAACTCTTTAATCCCGAGACCCTAATCTACGGTGGAGCGTCCTAGGAACCCCGTGGCGACGACCTACCCGAAGTGCAGCCCGACCGAGATGCTCGGCCTGCTCGTGCTACTGAACGACCACAAGGGCTCCGAGGACGTGGCGCGGCTCGCCGATGACCTGGACCTCGAGATCGACGAGATCTTCCCGGCGCTCGAGTACGCCGAGCTGCTCCAGTTCGTCAAGGTCTCGGACGGGCGGGCGACGTTCACCGACCTGGGCAAGAAGCTCGTCGCCGCCTCTATCCGCGAGCGCAAGGCGATCGTCCGCGAGCAGCTCAAGAGGACCGCCCTGTTCCGCACGATCCTCCGCGCGCTGGAGGCGAACCCCGAGCACCGCCTGACGGACGAGGAGTTCGGGCACATCATCGCCTTCACGACCGCCCGAGCGGACGGCGGGGAGCAGAACATCGTCAACTGGGGCCGGTACGCCGACCTCTTCCGCTACGACGCGGACGCTCACGTCGTCTGCCCGGCGCGACGCTCGACCTACGCGAAAGGCGGCGGCGGCAGAACCCCGCCTCCCCCGTCCTCCGGTTCCACGAACGACCCCGCCGGCGGTGTCAAGGCGCGAGCGGAGGCCCCGGAGACGGCGCGGGGCCCCGGGACCGCGAGCGCCGTAGCGTAGACCGGACCCGCGGAGCCCACGGGAACGGCGAGGCGGTCCGCACCGCCAAGCGATGGCACTTCTGGATTGCCGGGGGAAGGGCCAACCTCGTGCCGCTGGTGCGCGGTGGGAGGGTTCGCGCGGGGGCCCCAAGGACGCTCGCCGACCGCGCTCCTACAAACCCTTAAACTCGGCCACCGCTCGCCCGACCCGCCGGGCACGTAGATCAGCGGAAGATCGCTGCTTTCGCAAAGCAGAGGTCGGGGGTTCAAATCCCCCCGTGTCCATCTTACCCCGCGCCGATCGGGATTCGGAGGACTGATCCCTTCGGAATCCACCGTCGAGCACGCAGCCAAGCTGACCCGCCGAACGTTTAGGGCACGATTCCCACCGAGGTCAGGTCGAGCGCCGGCGCTCGATGCGCATCTCCTCGTCCATCAGCCAGGATGACGGCGAGGAACCCTGCGTTTCCTCCCGCCAGCGGAACGCATCCCGCCTGATGTCAGAGAAGATCCAGCGGACCGGGACTCCCTGGGCGTTCTTCCCCTCAAGGACAATCTCGGAGCCCACCTGACGCGCCACGAACTGTCGCGCGACGTGGTTCACGGGGGAAATCCAGACGCTGTGCCACGCATCGATCTTCGGGTCATAGAACCGGAGGGTCGTCCCGAGCGGAACGCAACGGCCCGAGACCTTGTCCATGGTTGCCCAGACGTCCTGCACCGCCCTTCCCTCGAGGATCCAGCGCCAGTGGAGCTCCCCTCTCCCGGTCGTCCATGTACCGTCGGGTGCAAGGTTGCGCCATTCGACGATGTCCCAATCCCCGACGAACTGGCCGAAGAGCGCAAGCTTGTCCGCGTACTCGGGGCATGGACCGTCGGCCGCAAGTCCCTCGATCGTCCAGCTACCCGTGGTGGAAGCGCGACGCCGGCTTCCCATCTCCTGTCGCCCGGACATCTCAACTCGAACGGGACGATAACGCTACGCTGAGGAGATCGGCTTCAGCAGGTTGTCCGGCACGAGTTGCGCCGAAGCCCAATCCTTCGGTCACGTGCGTTCGGTCGGGGTGGTCATGACCATGCGATGCCCCTGCGTGACTTTGGTCTCGGGCCATGGGTGACGGACCCCGGGGCGCGCTACCGTTCCGTCGGGCGAGAGAGGAAACACCTCGGGGTCCGCTCCCCGGCGGAGGGAATCGGTCCACGGCCCGGTGACCCGGAGCGTCGTGGGCCGGCCGGCCCGCGGCCGGCATCCTACGGGTTGGCCCAGTAGTGATGCAGCGCGGTGTTCCCGCCGATCTGACCCACGGCGACGGCGTGGTCGAGGACCAGGTGCGCGAAGAACCGGCCGTGTTCGTCGCTCCCTGGCGGGTCCTTAGGGAAGAAGAACCCGTCCGCCTTGAGCGCCTCCCAGAACCTCTCCGGCGTCAGCGGATGGTCCTGGGTCGCGTCCTTGGCGACGCGCACCACGCACTCCAGGGCGCGGCCGATCGGGTCGGCGGAGTCCGGATGACGGAGCTGCATCGCGGCAGGGAGCATCCTGCGACTATTTACGAGAGGTTGGCCGACCGGATGCCGCGGGGGCCGCGACCGCGCGACGGGACCGGAGGACCTCCGAGGTCCCCGGAGGGGCCGAGGGATCCGCGGCAACGGTCGTCGCTACCCTCGCCGCGTCGGTAGCACGAGCTCCATGTACCGAGCTCCGGGGATGGGGTTGAACCGGTAGGGTGGGATCTCGATGAACCCGAGGGACCTGTAGAGCCCGATGGCCACATCCATGAAAGCGAGGGTGTCCAAGCGCATCCTCGCGTAGCCTAGCGCGACCGCCGCGGAGAGGAGGCGGTCCGACAGCGCGCGGCCGACCCCTCGACCCCGGAACGCCGGGCGGACGTACAGTCGCTTCATCTCGCAGACCCCGGCTTCGAGTCGCCTCAGGCCCACCACCCCGATCGGCCCGGTCCGGTCGTACGCGACGAGGAGGGTCCCACCAGGGCCTGCGTACCCCCCGGGAAAGCTCGCGATCTCCTCTTGGTAGTCCTGGAAGTCGAGATCGACATCCAGGGAGCCCACATACTCCTGCACCAGCGCCAACGCGTCGGCGACCTCGGTGTCGGTGCGGGCCACGACGACCCGTAGCCCCTCATCCGTCACGTCCGTTCCGTCGCGCGTCATGGACGGGTCCGTCGCTACGCTCCGGCCCGCCGGCGGGGCATCCTCTCACTTCCACTGACCGCGTTGAGACGCCGCTCGACGTCGTCGGCCGTGAGCCCGTCGACCTCCAGCGTCTTGCGCCGGGTCCGGGCCCCCAGGACCAGGCGAACCTGGTCCCTACGGACCCCGAGCCGAGCGGCCACCACCGAGAGGAGCGCGTCGTTCGCCATTCCGTCGATCGCCGGCGCACGGCACGACACCACCCATCGCCCGCGCCAGGCGTCCCACTCGACCGCGTCCCGAGTACTATCCGGTCGCGCGAGGATGCTGACCCTGGTCACGGCTGGGCCCCCAACCCTCGAGGAACGCCGGGCCTCCCGCTCGGCGCCTCGGTCGAGGGGAGCCGCGGCATCCCCCGCCCTCCGGAGGCCCAGGGCGCGCCGCACGACCTAGCGTGGGGGGCATGTCGCTTCTGTGGCTCGGGGTTTATCAGGGTACGCTGCGTGCGGCGATCGACCATGCCGAAGGTCGAGATCATCGCGATCGAGAACGGGCCGAACCTCGTGTTGGTCGACGGGAAGGCGACCGCGGAACTTTGTCGCTGCGGCCACTCGAAGACCAAGCCGTACTGCGACCACTCGCACCGGGCTGCGGGCTTCACCGCCCCTCGCGCCGTCGTGACCGTCGTGCCCTGAGCGTCCGCATTCGGCCGACATCCCCCAGCTCGGGGCGCCGGGCGACGTAGAGCCCCCTGCCGGACTCGAGCCCCTGAGGGAGGTAGCGAACCAGCAGCCCCGCGGAACGGAAGGCGGCCTTCATCGTCCGAACGTCGAACAGGCCGCAGTCGTGGGTCTCGACGAAATGCTCGACCGACCCCGGTCGCCCCAGCAGGTAATGAAACTCCATGACCGAGCGGCCTCGACGCCGCTCGGAGCTGTTCGCCCGGAGTACAGCGGTCCCCTGATGCACCGCGGTCAGATGGTGCACCGAGCCCTCCCGGAACGCGCCGGGGGTGAGCCACGGCTCGACCACGACGACGCCGCCGGGAGCGGTATGGCGCGCGAAGTTGCGGAGGGTCCGCCGGAGCTCCCGGACCGACCGGACGTAGCCGATCGCCGAGAAGAGGCAGGTGACGACATCGAACTCCCGGCCGAGGTCGAACGTCTCCATGCGCCCGAGGTGCAGGTCCGCGCTGGGCACCCTCGTCCGCGCCCTCGCGAGCATGGCGGCGCTCGCATCGACCCCCGCGCAGTCGAACCAGCGGGAGAACGCTTCCAGGTGGCGACCCGACCCGCAGGCCACGTCCAGCAGCGACCGTAGCGGACGATGCGCGTGGCGACGGGCGAGGGCGCGAACCGCCCCGGCTTCCCGCGCGTACGGTTTACGCGCGTGGACGATGTCGTAGGCCTCCGCCAGCGGGCCGTACGGCACGACGGCGTCCAGGGGGCCGGCTCGGCGTCGAACCATCGGTCCCGGATCGGGCCGACCGGTGTAACGTTGGCGGACGTCCGACCGACGTTCGCCGTGGACGGGAGCAGAAAGGCCAACGTCAAGAGGACCGGCCCGTCGCCCCTTCCGCGGAGGGAGCCCATCTCCGGATCCGACGAACGGGCCGACGCACCCGACAGGGGCCGCCATCTCGAAGGGATCGACGGCACCGGCTCCGACCTGAGCCGCCTCTACTCGTTGAGCGACGGGGTCTTTGCCTTCGCGCTGACGTTCCTCGCGATCACGATCCTCCTGCCCCAGGCGGGGACGGGCGGCTCGCTTCCCGCGCTCACGGCCTACCTTCGGCGGCTCGAACCGTCGTTCGTAGCCTACGTGCTCTCGTTCTTCGTGATCGCCGCCTGGTGGGGCGTGCACCACCGCCTGTTCTCCTGCCTGGTCCGCTACGACCAGACGATCGTTCGCCTCAACACGTTCTTTCTCCTGCTGATCTCCGTCACGCCGTTCCTCGTCTCCCTGCTGTTCGCCTACGGACCCGGCGGCTTTGGCCCGAGTTCGGAGTCCGCGCGGATCGCGGTCGCCCTCTACGCCGGGCTCCAGATGCTGGGCGGGGTCGACCTCCTGCTGGTCTGGCGGTACGCGACGCGCAGCCGACGGTTGGTCGCGCGGAGCCTCCCGGAGGAGTGGGTACGGACCACGGAGCAGAACCAGCTGGTCACGGTCGGGGTCTTCGCCGCATCGGTCGGAGTCGCCTTCGTCTCGCCGCTCGTGGCGGAGCTGACCTGGCTCGTGATGGTGTTGGGCCCCGGTCGACGGATCTGGCGTCGCCGGCCGAGACCCCGGAAGGGCGAAGCCCCGACCTAGCGGAGGGCCTAACCTCCGTGGAGCCTCGGCGGCCCTAGACCGAGGCGAGACGCGTCTCGAGCTCGAGGATCCGACGGGCCGCGACCTCGCTGTCGCCGGCAGCCGGAGCCTGAGGCTCGTGGTGGACGTCGATCGAGACGACGACGTCGTGGAGCCATTCGAACTCATGGAACACGAGCGGGTCGCCCAGCTCGGCCCGGGTCCTGGCGACGAGATCGACGGGGTGGCGGATCCCCCAGTAGTAGGCGACGATCCACGAACCGAACGCCTCCCAGACGAGCTCGGCGTCGAGGACCCCGTGGTGGGTGAGCGTCCCGACGAGCTCAAAGAACGTCACCACGTCCACGCTCGAGATGTCGTCGTGGGCCTGCGCCAGGAGCCGCTCGCTGAGGTGGCGCCGCGCCGCCCGCATGTGGCCGCTGTCGAACCGTTCCCGCAGCGCCATCACCGCGTTCGCCGAGTTCAGCCGCTGGCTCGTCCGCGTCTGCCAGTACATCAACAGGAGGGTACCGACGACCAGGACCCAGGTCCCGAGCAGCGACCAGACCGCGATGCTGAACCAATCGGTCACGTTACCCCGGCCCTGCTCAGGACCCCGTACCCGGAGCAGGATTACCGTTGCGTTCGCTCCCGACCTCGCCGGTCGGCCGTCCCGGGCCCGGGCGAAACGTGGATAGCGCACGGGGGCCTCTGGGGGCCGTGCCGTACGTCGAGTACGACGAGAACGAGGCGGTCTGCCCGCAGTGCGGGTCCGTCTTCCGCACGCCCGAGGTGCTGGAAGCGCACCTCAAGGAGTCCCACGGGGGACCGGGGGGCGGGGCCTCTCCCGCGAGCCGGAAGACGGTCCGCTGCTCGGTCTGCGGCGCCCGCCTGAGCTCGATCACGGCGCTGGAGCGGCACAACCGCACGGCGCACGTCGCGTGACGACGCGAGCCGCTAGCGGTCCGGCCCTGCGGACGAGGAGGACGGGCAGTCGAGCTGCTCCAGGTCGAGGAGGTGGCCGAGCTTGTCCCGCTTCGTCTCCAGGTACGCGCGCGCGCGGTCGTGGGGGGGCATCACGATCGGGATCCGGCCGTCGATCCGGACCCCGTGACGTCGCAGGTCCTCGATCTTCGCCGGATTGTTGGTCATGATCTCGATGGAGCGGACGTGGAGGGCCGCGAGCATGTGCGCGGCGATCCCGTACTCGCGCTCGTCGGCCCGGAACCCCAGGGCCTCGTTCGCCTCGACGGTATCGTACCCCTGGTCCTGGAGCTGGTAGGCCCGGATCTTGTTCGCGAAGCCGATCCCCCGCCCCTCCTGCCGGAGGTAGAGGACGACCCCGGCCTCGCTCTCCGCGACGCGTTCGAGCGAGGCGATCAGCTGGTCGCGGCAGTCGCACCGCAGTGAGCCGATCGCGTCCCCGGTGAGGCATTCGGAGTGCAGGCGGACCAGTACGCGCTCGCGGTCGACGACGTCGCCGTGGACGAACGCGGCGTGGTCCTGATGCCCGTGTTCGTTCCAGAACGCGACCACCTGGAACTCCCCGAATCGACTGGGGAGGTCGGCGATCGCGACGGCGTTCACGCACGTCTCGGGCGAGCCGGGGCAGCGGTGGGTCCGGCCCTCCTCCAGCAGCCGCGCGGCGTTCTCCGGAGCGAAGCCCATCGGCCATGGCAGCCCCGGAACAGGATAAAAAAGGGGGGTTACGGGGGCGCTATCGGGACGACCTGCGGACCGGACCCGGCGCCGCCACCGGCACACGGCGCCGGACGGTTTTATACGTTCCTGCGTGGGGAGAGCTATGGTCCACGTCAAGGACGAGGGGAGCACCTTCGACGCGCCGCTCGACACCGTCTGGAAGTACCTTCAGATGCCGGAAGACCACAACCGGACGCACAAGAGCCGCAACTTCAGGTCGAAACCCCTCGCGGAGAACATGATGGAGATGTCGTGGGAAGCGAACATGGACGGCTCCTGGGTCCCGCTGAGGACGCGGCTGACGGCCCTTCCCCCGGTCGGGGTCGCGATCGAGATGCTGGAGGGCCCGATGGCCGGCTCGAAGTTCTTCAACATCTACACCCCGATGGGGGCGAGGACCGGCATCACGGTGGTGGGCGAGTTCACGTCGAAGATGATCCCGCCGGCCCAGCTCGAGGCGAGCGTCCGGGGGTTCCTCGAGCAGGTCTACAACGAGGACGCCGCCGCGATCAAGGCGCTCGCGTCCAAGAAGTAGTCCCGCGTCACGGGTCGCGTCCCGCCCGCGAGCCCATCCGTCAGGCGGCCCTCGCCCGCGGGAACGCCCGGGCCTCGGCGAGGAGCCTCGCGACCTCCCGGTCGTCGACGGGGTCGAACCGGCGGTACCACTCGCCGACCGCCTCGAACCGGGAGGGGGTCAGCAGGACCACGACGGCGTCGGCGGCGGCCCGCAGCCGACCGACCGCTCCGGCGGGGGCGACCCCGAGGGCGACGACGACCGCGGCGGGACCCCTCGCGCGCACCACGGCGATCCCTGCCTCCACCGTCCCTCCCGTGGCGACGCCGTCGTCGACCACGACGACGCTCCGGTGCGCCAGCTCCGGTGGGGGCCGACCTTCCCGGAAGCGCGTGAGCCGGTCGGTGACCTCCTCCAGCTCCTGACGGATCACGGGCTCGAGCGCTGCCCGGGAGAACCCGGCGGCGCGGGCCCGGGGCTCGTCCAGGAGGACGAGGTCGCCCTCGGCGACGGCCCCGAGCCCGTACTCGGGGTCCCCCGGCGCGCCGATCTTGCGGACGACCAGGACGTCGAGAGGCGCCCGGAGGCGCCGGGCGATCTCGTAACCGACCGGGACCCCGCCCCGGGGTATCCCGAGAACGATCGGGTCGTGCAGCTCGAGACGGCCCAGCTCGTCGGCCAGGAACCGCCCCGCCTCGGCGCGGTCTCTCAGGGGACCGGCGAGCTGAGCCCGCCGGGGCTCGGCCGCCCGCTCCGGAGGATTCACGCGCGGCCGAGACGACTCCCGTTCATCTCGATTCCGCCGTCGGCAGTGCACCCTGTCAAGGACCCCCGCCTGCCGGGCGTCTTCCGGGGCGCCGCCCCGGGCCCCGTCCGCGGTCGGCCCCCCCGGCGCTACGTCCCCGGGTAGTAGAAGTCGAACTTCCCGCACGTCTGGCAGTAGTAGAGGGAGAACGGCAGGAGCGTCTCGGCCGCCTCCACCGCACCCCCGGGGGCGACGTTCCCTGACCCTGGGGGCCCGGTCGCCCGGAGGCTGTAGTGGCCGATCCACCGCATGGGCGCCCGACAGTTGGCGCAGGTCCTCCGCGCCGAGAGCGTCGCCTCGGGCGTTGCCCCGGCGGCCGAGCTCGCGGGGCCCGGGGCCGCGGTGGAGGACGGGGCCGCGGCTACAGGGGCGTTGCACCGCGGACAGGTCGTCGCGTTCGCGGGAAGTAGCTGGCCGCACCGGTTGCAGAATCGGGAGACCATGTCGGGGGCAGTTACTTCGGGGGATTGAACCTTCCGCTAGCTGGGGACCAAGCCCTGGCACGACCTCGACGGTAGGAAACCCGCCGACGGACGCGGGAGGAGCGCGCGGGGTGCGGGGTAGGACCGTGGAGCGACCTACGGTCTCCAGACGGGGCTGGAGTAGCCCTCTGGGACCGGCGGCGGAGGCCCGCCCTCGCCGAACGGGTCCGGCCGGGGCGTAGGGGCCCGACCGTCCTTGCGGGCGAGGTACGCGTCGATCGCCTCGGCGGCCTTCGTCCCGGCGGCCATCGCGTGGACGACGGATCGACCCCCGGCCGCGAAGACCCCTTCGACGTCGCTCGCGTAGCCTGGGCGGGCTCCCTCCGGCCAGCCCTTGTTCCCGATCTTGAGCCCGAGCTCCGGGGCGAAGCCGGCGAGGTCCGCCTTCTCCCCGACGGCCATGATGATCGTGTCGCACTCCATCGTGACGAACGCCCCGTCGACCGGCGTGACGGCGCGCCGACCGGAAGCGTCGGGCGCGGCGAGCTGCATGCGCTGGAAGACGATCCCCTCGACGCGCTCGGTCCCGAGGACCCGTACGGGCGACAGCAGCCAGTGGAAGTCGATCGCCTCGGGTTCCGTCTCGCGGATCTCCTCCTCGCCAGCAGGAGACTCGCCCCGCGTGCGTCGGTACGCCATCGCGACCGTCGCGCCCGGGACGAGCCGCCGTGCGGTCCGGACCGAGTCGACCGCGACGTCGCCGCCCCCGACCACGACGATCTTCCGCCCGAGCGTCACGGGACGCCCCTGGTTGACGTCGTAGAGGAACTCCAGCGCCGGCACGACCCCGGGGAGCTGCTCGCCCGGAATCCCGGGGTAGCCGGCCTTGGACGCGCCGATCGCGACGAACACCGCGCGATACCCTTCCGCGAGGAGGCCCTGGGGAGTGAAGTCGACCCCCGCGGTCCGGTCGGTGACGATCGTCAGGTCGAAGTTCCGGAACCGTTGGAGGTCGACCAGGAGCTCGTGGTTCGGCATCCGATAGTGCGGTATCGCGCCGGCCTGCCCTCCGACCGCGCTCTGCTTCTCGAAGATCGTGACGGGGTAGCCGCGTAGGCAGAGCTCCCACGCCGCCATGATCCCGGCCGGCCCAGCCCCGATCACCGCGACCCGCTGCGTCCGAGGAGCGCTCGGGACGTACTCGAGGCTCGCCTCCCCGAACTCGAGCGCGGCCCGCTTGAGATGGCGGATAGCGATAGGCACCCCGCGGCCCTTCATCACGCAGGCATCCTCACAGTAGTGGTAGCAGACCTTGCACAGGGTCGTCGCGAGCGGGTTCTCCCGAAGGGTCAGGTGCGCCGCCTCGTCGAACTTGCCGTCGGCGACGAGCCCGATGTAGCCCCGGCAGTCCTGGGTGATCGGGCACGCCTCCACGCAGAACGGCAGCGCGCACTGCAGGCAGCGCTGCGCCTCGAGCATCGCCTCCTCCCGCGTGTACGAGTGGAGGACCTCGCGAAAGTCGACGGTCCGTTCGGCCGGTCGTTCCTCGGGAACCTCGATCCGCAGGTACCGCGACTTCGCCGCTGTCATGCTCGACCCGGCCTATCGTGAACAGGCGCTCGAACCACCGTCCTCGGCCCTTTAAGCCGCACGCACCCGTGCCACGGCATCGCACATCGCGAAGGACCCGACCCACGCACCCCGGGTATCCTCGGGTCCCGACCCCAGGTGTCCGAGGACGACGCGTCGGGGTCGACGCGGGTGGCTTGGAGGGGTCCCCGGCCCGGAGGGTGCTGCGACCCGCCGGTCTCTCTGGTTCGCCACGGCCTGCCGACGAGTACGAGGGTGAGCAACCCCGACGCGGCGACGTCGAGCCACCAGCCGAGACCTCCACCCCAGGAGAACGTGGATCCCTCGTGCTGCCGCGTTCCCCAGAACGAG
>DASPQN010000044.1:0-21820 GCA_035624925.1 Thermoplasmata archaeon | reverse complement strand
ACGGTGATCGTCGCGGTCGGCCAGCAGGCCGACCTCGACGGCTTCCCTCCCCGTCTCGACCTGAAGGTCACGTCGCAGGGCTGGCCGGAGGGCCGGGGGACCGCGCACGCCACCGCGATACCTGGGGTGTTCGCCGTCGGCGGCAGGTCCGTCGTCTACGCGATGGGCGCGGCGATGGAGACCGTCGCCGAGCTCGACGCCTACCTCGCGGCGAAGCGCGGCGACAGCCCGTCCGCCCGGCCCGACCCGTTCGGGGGCGACGGCGCGTTCCACCTGCCGCCGGGCTACACGGCCCCGATCCGCAAGTAAGCATGGGAGGGCGCGGGCGTCGAGGACGGGGGCCGGTGCCGCTGCGCGCCGGACCGGCCTGCCGCCGACGCCGTCCCGCGCGCACGGCGCTCACGCTGGTCCTCGCCGTCGTCTGCGTGGCGGGGACGCTCCTCGGCACGGTGGGTGCTGGCTCCCACCACCAGCCCTCTGGCCCCGTCTCCAGCGTGGCCATTTCGGGAGCGGGACCCAGCCCGTTCGCGGCTAGGGCCGGCTACTCCCCGGCGTACGTCGCGCAGGCGTCGGCCGCGAGTCCGTCGACCGGGGTCGTCCCCGTGGAGGTCACGTTCTCCGGCCCGCTCAGTCCCGGGGCGTACGCGTCGGCCGCCTCGTACTTCCGGGACCAGGGCCTCTCGGTGGCGCGGACCGACCCGGAGCGGCTCGTCCTCGGGCTTCAGGGGCCGGCGGGCGCCGTCGGCAAGGCGTTCTCCACCGAACTGGACGCCGGAACGTACGGCGGCTCGCCGGTCCTGTTCCCGGTCGGGCCGCCCTCCCTCCCCCCGGACCTCGAGTCGGAGGTCGCGGGGGTCGTGGGGCTCAGCTCCGGGTTCACGACGTTCTCGTTCGACCTCCAAGCTCCCGCCTCCGGCTCGTCCGGGGGCGCGGCAGCCTTCCCGGTCGACTCCAACACGGTGACGCCGGCCCTCGCGCGTCAGTTCTACGGCTTCTCGTCGCTGTACAACCTCTCGGGGGGCCCGTCGTACCCCGTCGGCAGCACGATCGCCCTCGTCCTGTGGGGTCAGGGGTACGCCCCGAGCGACATCAACGCGTTCCTCGCCCAGGACTATCCGTCGCCTCCGTTCCCCGCGCCGAAGATCATGAACTATCCGGTCGCGGGCGCGCCCTCCCCGAAGGACACGGCGCTCTCGTCGCCCGACCCGAAGGCCGTCGAGGAGCTGACGCTCGACCTCGAGTGGGCGATGTCGATGGCGCCGGGAGCGACGATCGACGTGGTCTACGCCCCGGACGGACCTCCACCCGAGTACAGCCCGTCGGCCGCGAACCTGACGACGGCGCTCTCGACGGCGATCTCGCTCGACCCGCAGGTGATCTCGATGTCGTTCGGGACCGCCGAGGCGTCGGACGGCTCCCTCGTGGCGGCGTGGACGCCGCTGCTCCAGCAGGCGGCGGCGAAGGGGATCACGGTCCTCGCGGCGACCGGCGACACCGGCGGCTACACGGCGAATCCGTGCGCCGGCCGGCCGACCCCCGAGTACCCGGCCTCGTCCCCGCAGGTCGTGGCGGTCGGGGGCACGATGGTGACGGTCACCTCCTCGCCGCTCGGAGGGGTCACCTTCTCGGAGACCGCCTGGAACGACAGCGGGGGCGGGTTCTCGACGCAGTTCGGCGCCCCGTCCTGGCAGGAGGTCGGCAGCGCGAACGCGACGATCTCCGCGAACGGCCACCGCGGGATGCCGGACGTGAGCGCCACCGCCGCGAACAACTTCGTGTACTACGACGGCTCGCCCGGGATCGCCGGCGGGACGAGCTTCGCCACACCGATCTGGGCCGGCCTGGTCGCCGACCTCGACGCGAAATGGCAGCATGCCCTCGGGTTCTTCACCCCGAACCTCTACCGGGTCGGCGCGGCCGAGCCGTCCGGGAAGATCGGGATCGGTCTCGCGGACGTCACGGGCGGGGCGAACTGCGTAGCCAGCGCGACGCCCGGCTGGGACGCCGTCACCGGCTGGGGGAGCCCGCGGGCGACGCTCCTGTACTACGACCTCCTCGGCTCGTTCGTGAACATCTCGCTCACGGTCGGCGCCACCACGATCGCCCCCGGAGGGTCGGTCGTGGTCAGCGCGGTCCTGACCAACCGCACGAACAACGCTCCGATCGTGGGCGTCCCGGTCAACCTGTCGATCGGCGCCGACACGAGCCTTGGGCCGTGCACCGGCACGTTCCAGACGGCGACCCCGGTCACCGACGCGGCGGGGATGGCCTCCGCCACGCTCTCCGTCCCTCTCTGCTACCTCGGGGAGCACGCCAACGTCAACGCCTCCGTCACCACGACGACGCTGTACGGCACGAGCGGGCTGCGGGTCGACGTCAACCTGCTCGGGATCTTCCCCGCGCTGTCGTTCCTTTCGCAGCCGCCGTGGGTGTTCGTCGCCTACGTGGTGATCGTCGGCGCCGCCGTGGTCGTCGGTGCATGGATCGGCCGGCCCAAGGAGCCGGCGTACGGCCTCGCGCCCCCGCCGGGAGCGATGGGTCCACCGCCTCCCCCGAGGCTCGTCTCGCCACCCCCTCCTACACCGCCGTCCGCAGCCGGGGCTCCCCCTCCTGTCGTCGCGCCGCCTCCGCTGCCACCTCCTCCTCCCCCGGCGCCGCCCGCGACCCCTCCGGGCGGCGGGCCTCCTCAGAGCCCGTCCGGCCCCCCGACGACGTAAGCCCGGCCCCCGCGCCCCGTCCCCCGGCTACCCGCAGAGCCAAGGCCGGCCGTCCTCTCCCTCCAAACGCCTTATTCCGCCGGGTGGCTCGCGGGGCCGTGCCCGGAGCATCGGACGATGCCCCGGACGGTGCGGCACCGTTGGACCTGTCGGGGCCGGAACGTTCGGTGCTGGAGCTCCTCCGTTCCTCGGCGGAGACGCCGGTCGACGAGGAGGAGGTCGTCCGCCGTTCGGGCCAGTCGGCCGACCAGGTCCGCGGGAGCCTCCAGCGACTCCGCTCCAAGCACCTGGCCGTCGTGCAGGAGCAGCACGAGCGCTCGCTCCATCTCACCCCGCGCGGCACCGCCGCGCTGGAGCACGGTCTGCCGGAACGTCGGCTCCTCGACCTGCTCGAGCGCAAGGGACCGGTGGCCCCGACCGAGCTCGGCGCGGAGGGCCTGGACGACGTCGAACGGACCGCGGCGATCGGGATCCTCCGACGTCGCGGTCTCCTCGAGGACGGGGTCCCCTTGCGGCTCCGGCCCGGGGCGGCGGCCGCCGGGGTCGGGGCCGCGGAGGTGCGTGCCCTCCGGGCCATCGCGGACCGCCGCGAGCCGAACGACGACGCGACGCTCGTGGACCTCGAGCGGCGAGGGCTGGTCCGCTCGGAGCGCCGCTCGCGCAAGCGGTGGGCCCCCTCGGAGGAAGGGCGTCGCCTCGAGCTCGTCGCCGAAGGCGTGGAGCCGCTCGGTGCGCTCAGCCCGTCGCTCCTCGCCTCGGCCGGCTGGAAGGGTCGGCCGTTCCGGCCGTACGACGTTCGGGCGGCGGTCCCGTTCGTCACCGGCGCCCGTCGCAACCGCTACCTTGCTTGGCTCGAGCGGTTCGAGGAGGTGCTGGTCGGCCTCGGGTTCGAGGAGGCCCTCGGGCCCCTGCTCGAGACCGAGTTCTGGAACAACGATGTCCTGTTCATGCCCCAGGACCACCCCGCCAGGTCGATCCATGACGCCCTCGCCGTGGAAGGGGTCGACGGGCAGCCGCCTCCCCCCGAGCTGCTCTCAAGGGTGGCCGCGGTCCACGAAGGGCGTCCGCTCCCCGGGGAGACGGTGCCGATCGGCCCGGGCTGGGGCGTCGCGTACGACCCCCTGGTCGCCCGACGCCCGACGTTGCGCTCGCAGACCACGGCCGTCTCCGCCCGGTTCCTCGCCCGACGGCCGCGACCGCCGTTCCGCATGTACTCCGTCGACCGCAACTTCCGGCGGGAGAAGGTCGACGCCCAGCATCACCTCGAGTTCTGGCAGGCGGAGGGGATCGTCGGCGCCCCGGGCATGAACGTCCGACACCTCGTCGGGCTGTTCCGGGAGCTCGCGGAAGCGATCGGGATCCGGGACATGAAGATCCGGCCGAGCTACTTCCCGTTCACCGAACCGTCGATCGAGGGGTACGTCCGCCACCCCCGCCTTGGCTGGATGGAGGTCTTCCCGGGGGGGCTGTTCCGCCCGGAGGTCCTCCGGCCCCTGGGGATCGACGTCCCGGTCCTCGCCTGGGGGGTCGGGGTCACCCGTCTCGCGATGGTCGCCCTCGGCTGCAACGACATCCGCGAGCTGTTCGCCGACGACCTCGACGAGCTGAGGGGGGCAGCGCCCTAGCGATGCCCGCATCGACCCTCTCGCGGACCCGCCTCCTCGAGGCGCTCGGGGCGCCGGTGGCGCCCGAGCAGCTCGACGCCGCGCTCTTCGCCTCGAAGGCCGAGGCCGAGCCCGGTTCGGGGGACGACCTGGCCGTCTCGGTGACCCCGGACCGGCTCGACCTCCTGTCCGAAGGGGGCTTGGCCGTCCACCTCCAGGGCGCGCTCGGGCTCGCTCGAGGGGGCGTCCGCGTGCGTCACCGGAGGTCGACCGCCCACCCGCTCCGGTTCGTGGTCGACCCGACGGTCGCTCCGCTTCGACCGTTCCTCGCCGGCGTCACCGTGCAGCCGCCCGCCGGCCAGCGCTTGGACGCCGGGCTGCTCGCCGAGGCGGTCCGGTTCCAGGAGGTGCTCCACGCCACCGTTGGCCGCGATCGTCGCGCGATGAGCCTCGGCATCTACCCGGCGCGCGCGCTCCGAACCCCGATCCGGTACGCCCTGGAGCCGGAGGACGGCGTGCAGTTCGTGCCGCTCGACGGGGAGGCGACGGTCGACGCCCCGCGGTTCTACGCCGAACACCCGCTCGCGGCGCGGTACGGCGCGCTCGGCCGGTCCGGGGACCGCTGCCTGACGCTGCGCGACGCGGACGGCCACATCCTCAGCCTTCCCCCGGTCCTCAACAGCCGGACGCACGGAGCGGCCGCGCCGGGGGACCGGACGCTGCTCCTCGAGTCGACCGGGACCCGCGAGCGTGCGGTGCGGGAGGGCCTGGGCCTCCTCTTGGTTGTCTTCGCGGCCCGCGGCTGGTCGGTCCGCCCGGTGCCCGTGGACGGGCCCGGCGACGCGCGCTCGGACGGAGAGGCCATCGTGGCGGACACGGCCCGAGAGCTTCCCGCCCTGACGCTGCGGGGCCTCTCCGGCGAGGCGCCCGCACCGGCGACGGTGCTCGAGCGGTTCGCCCGCGCCCGGCTCACCGCCCGTAAGGTCCGTGGAGGCTGGCGCGTCGCGGTCCCTCCGTGGAGGCCGGACCTCTTGGCCGCGGTCGACCTCGGCGAGGAGGTGATCCTCGCCGCGGGGCTCCGTCCCGAGGACGGGCTCGTCCCGCCCAGCGGCGGCCGAGGGCGACGTCGGCGGGAGACCGTCTTCCGCTCCGCGTTCCGCGAGCTCCTCCTGGGCCTCGGGTTCGCGGAGCCGCTGACGCCGGTGCTCGTCTCCGACGCCACGGTCGCCCGGCTCGGCGGCCCTGGACCGATTCGCCTCGCGAACCCGGTCTCGCGCGAGTACGCGTTCGCCCGGGACCGGCTCCTCCTGTCGAGCCTGGACGTCCTCGCCCGGAACACCCGGCACGGCTACCCTCAGCGGTTCGCGGAGGTCGCGCCGGTCGTCGTACGGTCTTCCGGCGCCGAGTCCGGGGCGGAGACCCGGGTCCGCGCGGGGCTGATCCTCGCGGGCGAGGACGCCGGGTTCGCCGACGTGGCGGCGACGGTCGACTACCTGCTCCGGGCGTTCGACGTCGGCTCCGTCCGGGAGCCGGCGCAGCTTCCCGCCACGATCCCGGGGCGGGGGGCGCGCGTGCGGGTCGCCGGAGAGACGGTCGCCGAGCTCGGGGAGCTCCACCCGACGCTCCTCGAGGAGCTCGGGGTCCCGGTCCCGGTCGCTTGGGCCGAGGTCGACCTGACCACCCTCGGACCGCTCGCGGCCCGTCACGACAGCACCAAATAGCGGACCCCGGTGCACCGGCGATGGCGAGGGCCCGGCGTCGCGCCCCGGTAGCGTCCGCCGGGACCGGCCGCGCGGCCTGGGAAGCGACGGCCCGGCAGGCGTTGGGCAGCAAGTTCGACGGCGCGGCCGCCCCGCTCCTCGTCGGGCCCCCGGACGACCCGGACGGGGCGTTCCTCTCGGGGATCGGGTTCCCGGGGGAGCCGCCGTTCACCCGCGGCATCCATCCGACGATGTACCGGGGCCGTCTGTGGACGTTCCGCCAGTACTCGGGGTTCGGGAGCGCGGAGGCGACCAACCGCCGGTTCCGCTTCCTCCTGGGCGGGGGCCAGACCGGGCTCTCGGTCGCGTTCGACCTGCCGACGCAGAACGGCTACGATTCCGACCACCCGAAGTCCCGGGGCGAGGTCGGCCGTTGCGGCGTGCCGATCGCCTCCCTCGGCGACATGCGCACCCTGTTCGCGGGGCTGCCGCTCGACCGGGTCACCGTCTCGATGACGATCAACGCGACCGCGCCGATCCTCGTCCCGCTCCTGGTCGCGGTCGCCGAGGAGCAGGGCGTCCCGCGCGCCCGCGTCGCGGGGACCGTCCAGAACGACATCCTGAAGGAGTACGTCGCGCGCGGGACGTACATCTACCCGCCGGAGGCGTCGCTCCGGCTCGCGGTCGACCTGATCGAGTTCGCGAACCGCGAGATGCCGCAGTGGAACACGATCTCGGTCTCGGGCTACCACATGCGGGAGGCCGGCGCGACCGCGGCGCAGGAGGTCGCGTTCACCATCGCCAACGCCATTGCCTATGTCCGGGCGATCGCGGCGCGCGGGCTCGACGTCGACGCGTTCCTCCCCCGCGTCTCGTTCTTCTTCTCGGCCGACCTCCACTTCCTCGAGGAGGTCGCGAAGTTCCGGGCCGCCCGTCGCCTGTGGGCGAAGGTCGTCCGCACCGTCTTCGCCTCGAGGAGCGCCCGCTCACAGCAGCTCCGTTTCCACGTCCAGACGGCCGGCTCGAGCCTGACGGCGCAGCAGCCCGAGCTCAACGTCGTCCGCACGACGCTCGAGGCGCTCTCGGCGGTGCTCGGCGGCGGGCAGTCCCTCCACACCAACGCGCTCGACGAGGCGATCGGCCTGCCGACCGAGCCGTCCGCCCGCCTCGCGCTGCGCACCCAGCAGATCCTCGCCGAGGAGTCGGGGGCGGCGAGCACGGTCGACCCCCTCGCGGGGGCCTACGCGATCGAGGAGGCCACCGACCGTATCGAGCGGGAGGCGGACGCCTACCTCGCGAAGGTCGAGGGGATGGGGGGCGCGCTCGCCGCGGTCGAGCGCGGCTACTTCGCGGCGGAGATCGCTCGGGAGGCGTACCGCGTCGCCCGCGCGCGCGAGGCGCGCCAGGAGCTCGTCGTGGGGGTCAACGCGTTCCCGGAGGGGAACCCCGAGTTCTCCCTGTTCGCGAAGGGTGGGCGAGGGGTCCGGGGCGAGCGGATCGGCGCCGGCGAGGAGGCCGGTCAGGTCGCCCGGCTCCGTCAATGGCGAAGCGAACGTGACGGCGCCGCGGCGACGGCCGCCCTCGCGGACCTCGAACGGTCCACGTCGGCCGGCGAGAACGTCGTACCGGCGGTCGTCGCGGCCGTCAAGGCGCGCGCGACGCTCGGCGAGATCGCCGACGTCTGGCGGCGTCTCTTCGGCGAGCAGCCGCCGTCGACGGCGTTCTAGGGAGGCGCCGGTGGAGCTCGACCATGTCGGGATCGCCGTCCGTGACCTCGGCCAGGCGGTGGGCCGGTGGACGGCCGTGGCCGGCGAACCGGACGGCGCCCCCGAGGAGGTCGCCGCCCAGGGGGTCCGCGTGGCGTTCCTGAGGGTCGGAGCGGCCGAGGTCGAGCTGCTCGAACCCACGACGCCCGAGTCGGCCGTCGGCCGGTTCCTCGCGACGCGCGGCGAGGGCCTGCACCATCTCGCCTTCCGCGTCGCGAACGTCGACGCCGCGCTCGCCGACCTCCTCCGACGGGGCGAGCCGGTCGTCGACCGGACCGGTCGGCCCGGTTCCCGCGGCCGGCGCGTCGGCTTCGCGCACCCTAAGGCGTTCGGCGGCGTCCTGGTCGAGTTCGTGGAGGGGCCGTGAGCCGCGTCGCGGGAGTGGACCTCGAGCCGATCTTCGATTCGCGGGGCCAGGCGACGGTCGAGGCGACGGTCGTCCTGTCGAGCGGCGCCCGCGGGACCGCCGGCGCGCCGAGCGGAGCGAGCACCGGCCGCCACGAGGCGCGGGCGTTCCCGAAGGACGGGGTTCCCGGGGCGATCCGCGCGTTCCGGGAGCGCCTGAGGCCCAGGCTCCTGGGCGTCGAGGGCGGGCTCTCCGCGTTCGACGCCACGCTGCGCGACGTCGACCGTACGCCGGACCTTTCCGAGGTGGGGGGGAACACCGCGACCGCGCTCTCGGTCGCGGCCGCGCTCGCCCTCGCCGAGGAGGGCCATCGGCCCCTGTGGCGGCTGCTCGCCCGCCCCGGGGTGGACGGCACGGCGTTCCCGGCGATCGTGGGCAACTGCCTGAACGGCGGCCGCCATGCGATCGGGGGACCGGACATCCAGGAGTTCCACGCGGTCGCCCGGGGGGCGACCCCCGAGCTCTCGGTCCGCGGGGCGCTCCGGGTCCACGCGCTCGTCGGCGAGGCGCTCCGGGCCCGTCAGCCGGGGGCCGCGCTCGGCCGGGGCGACGAGGGCGGCTGGGTCTCTGGGATCGGCAACGTCGAGGCGTTCGAGGTCCTCCGCGCGGCGTGCGACCGCGCTCGGGACGAGCTCAAGGTCGACGTCCGGCCCGGCGTCGACTTCGCGGCGAGCGAGTTCTTCCGGGACGGGCGCTACCGGTACCGCGAGCAGACGCTCGACACCGACGGCCAGCGGCGGTTCGTCGAGGAGCTGGTCGACCGGTTCGGCCTGGTCTACGTGGAGGACCCGTTCGAGCAGGAGTCGCTGGAAGCGTTCGCCGAGCTGACCCGGTCCGTCGGCGACCGGACGACCGTCGTCGGGGACGACGTGTACGTCACGCAGGCGGCGCGCCTCCGCGAGGGGATCGAGCGCCACGCGTCGAACGCGATCCTCGTCAAGGTCAACCAGGTCGGCACGCTCACCTCGACCCTCGAGACCGTCGACCTGGCCCGCGCCCACCGGATCGCGACCGTGACGAGCCACCGGTCCGGCGACCTGCCGGAGGGCTGGCTCGCCCATGTCGCGCTCGCGAGCGCGGCGTGGGGACTGAAATGCGGTGTTCTCGGCGGAGAGCGGGTGGCAAAGCTAAATGAACTCCTGCGGCTCGGCCGCGCCACTCCGCCCCCATGATGCCCGACGAAGAGGTCGTCGCCGACCAGCAGGTCACCTCCGCCGACGGCCAGGGGACCCGGCCCGACGAGCTCCTGATCCCGGAGGACACGTACCTCACGAGCGGCGTGCACATCGGCACGCAGCAGAAATCGGCGTCCATGCGCCGGTTCGTCTACAAGGTCCGCTTCGACGGCCTCCACGTCCTGGACGTCCGCGAGACGGACCGCCGGATCCGGTACGCCGCGAAGTTCCTCGCGCGCGTCCCCCCCGAGCGGATCCTCGCCGTCTCCCAGCGGCAGTACGGCCAGAAGCCGGTCCGGATCTTCTCCAAGACCGTCGGCGCGGTCTCGTTCGCCGAGCGGTTCGTCCCCGGCTGCCTCACCAACCCGAACCTCCCCGAGTACTTCGAGCCGAAGGTCCTGCTCGTCACCGACCCGGCGACCGACCAGCAAGCGCTCAGCGAGGCGGTCTCGATCGGGATCCCGGTCATCGGGCTGTGCGACGTCAACAACGAGACCCGCAACGTCGACCTCGTGATCCCGGCGAACAACAAGGGCCGGGTCGCGCTGGCGACGGTCTACTGGCTGCTCGCGCGCGAGGTCCTCCGCGCCCGCGCGGGGGGCGCCGAGGTCGATTACGCGCTCACGATCGACGACTTCCAGGCCGCGCTGTAGGCGCTCGGGCCCCGGGCGCCGTCCACGAATCGATTTATCGATTCCGGCCCTGTCGGGGACGTGAGCCGAACGGGGTCCGGCTTACCGGAACTTCTCGCCGACCACGGGGTGCCGGAGAAGGCGGCCCGGATCTACCTCCTCGCCTGCCGCGGTGGGCCCCAGACGGCGAGCGAGCTCGCGCGGCTGGCCGCCGTGAACCGCGTCGAGGCGTACCGCCTGATCCAGAACCTCGTCACCGACGGCCTGCTCACCGCGACCGGCTCGCGCCCCCGCCGCTTCGCCGCCCTCCCGCCGGACCGCCTGCTGGACCGGTGGATCTCCCTGGCCGCCGAGCGGCTGCGGGCCCTGGAGCACGACCGGGCGAAGGTCCTCACGGACTGGGAGGAGGGCCGGACCGAGGTCGACGCCAACGACCCGAGGAAGTTCGCGGTCCTCGACGGCCGGGAGACGATCCGCCGGTTCCTGCGCAAGCGGATCGGCACGGCCGCCCGGGAGGTCCTCGTCAGCGCGACCGGCGCCTGGCTCTCCGCCATGATCGACGGCGGCATCGACCGCGCCCTCGGCGAGGCGGCCGAGCGGGGCGTCAAGGTCCACCTCGTCACGGAGGTCCTCCCGACGAACCTTCCCGAGGCGAAGCATTTCGCCTCCCTCTCCACGCTCCGTCACTCGCCCGCGCCGGTGTCGAACCGGGCGGTCGTCCTGGACGGTGCCGGCGCGATCGTCTTCGTCTCCGGCGACGACGGGCTCGGGCGGGCGCCCGAGGAGCAGGTCGCGCTCTGGTCGTCGGAGCCGACGTTCGTCTCGCTCGCGCGCGACTACCACCGGCGCATCTGGTCGACCGGCGAGACCGCGGAGGCCCGGTTCGTCGACCTGGAGGAGCCCGCCTCCGCGACCCTGCCGGTCCTCTCCGGCCGCGAGGCGGCCCCGTTCCAGCGGCTGCGGGAGATCACGAAGCTGGGGATGCGGGCGAGCGGGGTGCGCGAGTTCCGGCTCGACCTGCCGGAGCTGATCGGCACGATCGCCCGCCAGCTGGGGCGCGAGATCGCCCAGAGCGTCGAGGGGTCGACGCCCGCGGACGTCACGAAGAGCCTGGCTCGCTACTACGCGACCCACACGATGGGCCGCCTCACCGTCGAGCGCGAGAAGCCCCTCACGATCCGGGTGACGGGCTGCTTCGCGTGCACCGCCGATTCCCCCGAGATCGGCCGCGAGATGTGCCCGCAGCTCCTGCGGACCGTCCTGGAAACCCGTCTCGGGCCCCGCTGGGTCGTGACGAAGCCGGACCCGACCAAGCACGCGCGCCGGGGCTGCATCTTCACGGCGACGGCCGCGTAGGGTCCGTCGACGAGACGACGCTCGGCCCCCTCCGGTCCACGAGACTGGCCAGGAACCCACCCCTGAGAGGGACGCCCTCGGACGGGAGCGGGCTCGCCGAGGCCCCGCATCGAGGGCCCCTGGCCCCGTCGTGCCTTGGCATAGTGTAGCACATGTACAGACAAACCCGACACGGCCGGTATGAATGTATAAATAGACGCACCCGGTTGGGAGCCGTACAAGAAAATGAAGCCTTCCTCACGTGCCCCGGCCGCCCCCCGCGCCCGATCGAGCTCCAAGCCGACCCCGTCCGCGGCGTTCGAGGCGCCGGCCCCGGCGACCTCCCCGCCCTCGGAGGCGTGCCCCAATTGCGGTTCCTCCCACCTCATCCGCGATGAGATCCGCGGCGAGATCGTCTGCGCCGACTGCGGTCTGGTCGTCGACCAGAGCGCCCTCGTGAGCGACCGCGGCCAGCGGGGGTCGAAGGAGGACACGGGCCGCGAGGCCCGTGGCTGGGGGCCGGTGATCTCCCCGCTGATGCCGGACAAGGGGCTGTTCAGCGAGATCGGCGTTCCGACCCGGGACTTCCAGGGGAACTCGCTCTCGCGCAACACCTCCCTCAAGTTCTACCACCTGCGCAAGCTCAACCACCGTCTCCGCGCGGCCCGGACGCACCAGCGTAACCTCGTGGTCGCGCTGGGCGAGCTCAACCGCCTCGCCGGGGTCCTCGGCCTCTCGCGCGAGGTCAAGGAGTCGGCGACGTACATCTACCGTCGCGCGCTCGAGCACAAGGCGACCCGCGGCAAGAAGATCGTCGCGCTCGTCGCCGCGAGCGTCTACGCGGCGTGCCGGCAGTGCCACGTCCCGAGGACGATGAAGGAGATCATCGCCCACTCGAAGGCGACGAAGATCGAGGTCGGCCGCGCCTACACGCTCCTCGCGCGCGAGCTCAAGCTCGGCCTCAAGCCGGTCGAGCCCCGCGACTACCTCGTCCGGTTCACGCAGGACCTGAACCTCTCCAAGGAGGTCCGCCAGAAGGTCCTCCAGCTCCTCGAGCAGGTCGAGCAGGTCTACTCGACGAGCGGCGTCCTGCCGAACGGGATCCTGGCGACGATCATCTACATCGCGTCGAACCTGATGGGGGAGCCTCGCAGCCAGGACCGGATCGCGGCGGTCGCCAACGTGACCCCGGTGACGATCCGCAACCACTACAAGGAGCTCCTCGACCTGCTCGGCCTGCCGAAGAACCTCGCCAACCCTCAGGCCCGGGGGCTCCTCCCGCCCACGACCGAGGGGGCCGAGAAGCTGGAGCCGACCCCGGCGGCCGCCGCCCACTGACGGACCGTTCGGGGGCCGGGCACCGGTCCTGCCCTCGACGGCCGTCGCCCCGCTCCGGGGCGGGTGCCAGCGCCCCGGAAGCGAGATGAACCTTCGGGACGCTCGTCCTCCGTGGCGGCCGCCGCGGCGCTGAGCTACTCGTCCTACCGCACCTACCTCGAGTGCCCGCTCCGGTGGAAGTACCTCTACGTTGAACGCCGCCCCGAGCTCCCCCGCGGGTACTTCACCTTCGGGCGCGTCGTCCACGCCGTCCTCGAGGAGCTCGTCCGCCCGCTGGTCGTTCCGTCGGCGCGACGCCGGGACGGCGGGGAGAGCCAGACAACGCTGCAGGACTGGTCGGAGCCTTCGGGGCCGGAGGTCCGCTCGGCCCGTCGGCCCCCGGTCGGACCGGAGGAGCTCCTCGCCCTCTACGACCGCCTCTGGACGAACGAAGGCTACGCGACCCCGGACGAGGAGGAGCGGTACCGCTCCCTCGGCCGGGACCTGCTCCTGAGGTACCGGGACCGCCTCGAGCTCGAGCCTCCGTCGCCGGTCGCGGTGGAGGAGCACCTGGAAACGACCTGGGACGGCATCCCGATCCACGGCTACGTCGACCGGATCGACCGAACACCGGAAGGGGGCCTCGAGGTCGTCGATTACAAGACGACCCGGGAGCTCTCCGCCGAGGACGCCGCGTCGTCCGAGCAGCTGAGCGTCTACCAGGTCCTGGTCGAGCGGAACTACCGCGCCCCCGTCCACCGCCTCACGCTCCTCCACCTCCGCTCCCTGACGCCCCTCCGCACGCCCGCCCGCGGGCCACGGACCCTCGACCCGCTCCACCAGCGGATGGGGGAGGTCGTGGACGGGATCCGGGAGGAGGCGTTCGAGCCGACGCCCGGCCGGCACTGCACGCGATGCGACTTCCGCTCGATCTGTCCCGAGTTCCGCCCGATGCCCACCGCCGAAGGTCCGCGGCTGGCGGCGCTCGTCGACCGGTTCGACGCCCTGCGGGCCGACGAGCGTCGCCTCGAGCGCGAGCTTTCCCAGACCGCCGCGGAGCTCCACCGGGCCGCCGAGGAGCTCGGGCTCCACCGTGTCCCCGGCTCGCGCGCCATCGCCGTCCGCCGCCGCGAGGTCGCCTGGCAGTACCCGCTGGAGGCGGTGCGACCTCTCCTGGAGCGGTCCGGCCCTGCCGGGCGGCGCTCCCCCGACTCCTCGGAGGGCGTTCGGCGGCTGCTGCGCGACCCGACCGTGCCGGGGGAGGTGAGGCGCAAGATCGCCGAGACCGGCTCGCGCCAGGTCCGCTGGTTCTGGGAGCTCGAGGAGCCGGAAGGCGACGCGCGCTAGGGATCGCGCGGGACTGCTCCCCCCTCGTCGCGCGGGGGGGCCGGCGAGCTTCGCGTCGCCGGACCGGGCAAACGCTTTGAGAGCGTCCCGATACTCCCCCGTATGGGGGTCCGTCTCGCCTCGGACGCGCGCCTCGCCTCGCTCGAGGGCCGCGCCCCGACCGTCAGCACCGTCTGTTCCCATTCGTCGCTCCAGATCTTCCACGGCGCCCGCCTGGAGGGGTTGCCGACGATCGGGATCGCCATCGGTAAGCCCCCGAAGTTCTACGACGCGTTCCCGCGGGCCCGGCCCGACCGGTTCCTCTCCGTCGACCGCCACAGCAACGTCCCGACGCTCACCGAGCACCTCCGCAGTGCCGGCGCGGTGATCGTGCCGCACGGCTCGTTCGTCGAGTACCTCGGCCCCGAGGCGTTCTCCCGCCTGGACGTGCCGGTCTTCGGCAACCGCGAGGTCCTGGCGTGGGAGTCCGACCGGCGGAAGGAGCGCGAGTGGCTCGAGGGGGCCGGCGTCGAGATGCCGAAGCGGTACGAGGACGCGAGCGAGGTCGACGGCCCGGTGATCGTGAAGTACTACGGGGCCAAGGGCGGCAAGGGGTTCTTCCTCGCGAAGAACCGCGAGGCCCTCGACGACTTCCGCCCGACGGGGCCCTACGTGATCCAGGAGTACGTCCTCGGGACGCGCTACTACCTCCACTTCTTCTACTCGCCGCTCTCCGACCGCGGCTACCGCGTCGGGCACGGTTCCCTCGAGCTCCTCGGGATGGACCGTCGGGACGAGGCGAACATCGACGAGCTCTACAAGCTCGGCGCGCAGGAGGAGCTCCTGAAGGCCGGGATCCGCCCGACGTTCGTCGTGACGGGGAACGTGCCCGTCGTCCTGCGCGAGTCGCTCCTCGAGAAGACGTTCGAGGTGGCGGCCCGGATCGTCGAGCGGTCGATCGAGCTGTTCGGCGGGATGGTCGGACCGTTCTGCGTCGAGGGGATCATGACCGAGGACCTCCGGTTCAAGGTCTTCGAGATCTCGACGCGGATCGTCGCCGGGACGAACCTCTACGTCTCGGGGAGCCCCTACTCCGACCTGATCGAGCCGGGCCTCTCCACCGGACGACGGATCGCCCAGGAGATCGTGCGGGCGAGGGCGACCGGCCGTCTCCACGAGGTCCTGAGCTAGGCGGCGACCGCCGCGTTAAGAGCGGCCCGACGCTGGGGCGGCGGTTTTCATGGCCGCGGCCATCGTCGCGCAGGGCCTCACGAAGGTCTACCCCGGGTCACGCTCGGGCCGACCGGCGCTGGCCGACCTCTCGCTCGAAGTGCCCCGCGGCGGGATCTACGGCCTGATCGGACGCAACGGCGCGGGCAAGACGACGTTCATCCGGATCGCGGCGACCCAGCTCCAGGCGACCGGGGGGTCCCTCACGGTCCTCGGCCACGACGTCCGGACCGAGGAGCGGGCGATCCGCGCGAGGATCGCCTGCGTCCCGCAGGAGTCGCGTCCGCTGTACTTCCTGACGACCGAGGAGGTCGTCTACCTCTACCTCAAGATGCGCGGCCTGTCGCCGTCCGACGCGCGACGGCGCACCGACGACGCGCTCGAGGAGCTCTCGCTCGTCGAGTACCGCCGGCGTCTGGTGAGCCGCCTGTCGGGCGGGCTCCGGCGGCGGGTCCTCTGCGCGATGGTCCTCGCCTCGGACGCGGAGGTGATGTTCCTCGACGAGCCCACGACCGGTCTCGACCCGATCGCGCGCCGCGAGGTCTGGGAGGCGATCCGGCGGGCGAGCCGCGAGCAGCGCACGATCGTGCTGACGACCCACTACCTGGACGAGGCGGAGGCGCTCTCCGGCCGGCTCGCGCTCATCGAGGAGGGGCGCCGGATGCTCGAGGGGACCCCCGCCGAGCTCCGGGCGAGGGTCCGCTACCCGTACCGCGTCACCGTCTGGGGCGCCGTCCCGCGCGAGGAGCTCGACCCGTACGGGAAGGTCTCCCCGATCGAGGGAGGGTTCCTCGTCTTCGCGGCGGAGCGCGAGGCGCGCGAGCTCGCCCGGTGGGCGCTGGAGCGGGGCCTCCGGCTCTCGATGGGCCCGGTCAGCCTCGAGGACATCTTCCTCGAGGTCGTCGGGCGCTCCATCGACCAGGACGCGCCGCTCGCGGAGGAGGAGGCGGCATGACGGAGCGCCACCGCCTCCGTTCGCTGGGGACGTTCGTCCTCCTGAACGGGTTGATCCCGATCCGGACCCAGCCGCTCTACCTCGTCAACCTCCTCGCCTCGCCGCTGTCGTTCCTGTTCTTCCTGACGGTCGTCTCCCACGGTCGGCTCCTCGCCTACGGGATCACCGGCGGGCTGGTCCTGACGATGCTCTCGGCCGGGACCGGTCTCCAGTCGGACCTGACCCACTACCGCCACGACCTCAAGTTCCAGGACATCGTCGTCGCCTCGCCGGTCGAAGCGCCGGTCTACGTCCTCGGGATGGCGCTGAGCGAGCTCGTCTACTCGCTCCCCGGCCTCGCGGTGTTCGTCGTCCTGTTCGTCGTCGAGGGGTTCGCGACGGTGCTGAGCATCACGGTCCTCACCGGCGTCCTCCTCCTCGTCTGGGGGTTCGCGACCGCGCTCGCGTTCACCCTCGCGACGTACTTCCAAGACGTCCGCGAGACGTTCATGTTCAGCCCGCTGATCTCCCTCGTCCTGACGGTCCTGCCGCCGGTCTACTACCCGCTCGCCTACCTCCCCTCCTGGGCCCAGGTCGTCGCGCGGTTCTCTCCCACGACGTACGCCGCCGAGCTCGTCCAGGGGTCGGTCGGCCTCGCTCCGCTGTCGCTCGCCTCGGGGTCGGTCGACTGGGGGATCCTCGGAGCGGTGACCGGGGCGCTGTTCGCCGTCGCGGCGTTCAAGGCGCGATGGAAGGAGCCGTGAACGCGTCGCGACGCGCGAGGAGTTATGTACCAAGTTCCGCGTGAGGCCGCCCGATGCTTCTGTTCTCCGACCTGAGGAGCTTTTCCTCACCGGAGGAGCGGTTCTCCCGCTGCGTCTACTGCGGTCGGGAGCTCGTCCTCCTCCCCGAGGACCGCCGTCGCGGATCGTGCTTCGACTGCCTCGCGCTCGCGGTGCCCCCCGCGTCGTCGTGCCCGCAGTGCGGCTCGATGATCGCCGGCGAAGAGCGGGCCCTCGGCTGCCCGACGTGCCGGTGGTACCCGGGCCAGGACTAGCGCCGCGCGTCAAGCTTATCGACCCGCTCCGGTCGCTCTTCCCCGGGCGTGCCGAGGTGGCTCAGACCGGTACGGCGCGAGCCTGGAAAGCTCGTGGCGAATTTCGCTTCGGGAGTTCAAACGCCGGGGCCGGACGACCCGCCCCGGAGGAAAATCTCCCCCTCGGCGCTTCCCCTCCGGTGCACGACGGAGGTCGCCGGACCGGCCCGTGACGGTCGCGCGCCCCGCCGCCACGGCGGCGCTCCTGCAGGTCGACGCGATCGTCGGTAAGCTCCCCGGTCCGGCGGCGGTCGCCGAGGTCTGCCGCTTCCTCCGGGCGTCGTTCCCGCACTACGGCTGGGTGGGCGTCTACCGTCTCGAGGGGCGGGAGCTCGTCCTCGAGGCGTACGCGGGGGCGCAGGCGACCGAGCACGTCCGGATCCCGATCGACCGCGGCCTCTGCGGCCGGGCCGCGCGCGACGGCGTGACGGTGGTCGTCGACGACGTCCGCGCGTCGCCGGAGTATCTCGCCTGCTTCCTCTCGACCCGGTCGGAGATCGTCGTCCCGGTCCACGCGGGGGGACGGGTGGTGGGCGAGATCGACATCGACAGCGACCGCCTCGCGGCGTTCGACGCGAGCGACCGGCGCCTCCTCGAGGAGGTCGCGGTCCGGCTCAGCCCCGCCGTCGGTGCGGCGGCCCCACCGCGCTGAGCCGTCGGTCGATCGCCTCCAGCGCCTCGGCGAGCGCTCGCCAAGCGTCGAACGGAGGGAGCTCCCCGGCCCGGACCGGGACCCGGCGCGCCCGGGCCGCCGCGGTGATGTTCCGTAGCGCGCGACCGAGCTCGTCGACGATCGGTACGTCGGCCGCCCGCGCCGTTCGGGAGAGCGGGTTGAGGTCGATCGCGATCACGCGCTTGCCCGCGCGTCGGAGCGCCTCCGCGCGGTCCCCGTCCTCGAGCGGGACGAGGCAGACGTCCGCCCGCGCGATCCCGCGGGCGTCCACGAGGGCGCGGTCGGACGGCAGGTGGAGGATCCGGGCCGTGGGCCGGACGCCCAGGACGCCCCGGACCCCGGCCCGGCGGAGCTCGCGGGCGACCGCCCGCGCGCGCGCCGGGGTCCGATGGAACAGGTTCACCTCGACCGCGAGGCCGGGGACCGCCCGCTGGAGCGCGGCGACCTCGGCGGAGGCGAGCGCCGCGACGTTGCCGTTCACGCTCACCACCGGCCGCCGGGCGGCCAGGAGCCAGCGGGCTGCCGTGCGGGCGGCCCGGCGGGCCGAGGGGGTCGACCGCTCCCCGAGCAGGTAGTCGAACGCTTCGCCGCGCCCCTGGGCGATCAGGCCCTCCGGGACGACCAGCCCCCGCCGGCTCGCGTCGGCGAGGCGTGCCCGTACGAGCAGGCTCGCGTAGCGGGGGTGCCGGCGGGAGAGGCGCATGGGACGGGGCCCGCTCAGCTCGAGGGCGATTCGTCCTTCCGGGGCGGGTCGGCCGCGGCGCCCTCGGGGCCCGCGAGACGTCCTTCGAGGGCGGAGATCCGGTCCTCGAGGGGCTGGAGGCCCTCCTCGAGCGCCTTGGTGAGCGCGAGCTTGAGGCTCTCCTCGAGCGCCACGAGGTCGCGGCCCAGGTCGATCATGCGCCGCGCGTTCTCGTTGAGGAGCAGGCGCGTCTGCGTCGAGACCCGGTAGGTGTCGGAGAGGTCCTTGCTGAGCTGGTGGGACGAGCGCGCGAACGTCTCGATCGACTCCCCGATCGGCTTCCACTTCGCGTCGAGGTCGGTGAGCAGGGCGGTCCCGATCCGGTCCCGCCCCTCGGTGAGGCCGTGGTCGACCGACTGCTCGACCGTCTCGCGCAGGCTGGTCGAGAGCCCGCCCATCTCGCCCTTCACCTCCTCCGAGAGGGTCCGCTGGGCCCCCTCGATGCGCTGCACCCGCTCCTCGACCGCCTGGAGCCGGCCGTTGAGGTTCGAGTAGGCGCTGTGGACCAGGGTGGTGAGGCTCGCCTGGCTCAGCTCCTGGGCTCGGAGGAGCAGGTGGAGGACCCAGTGTTCCCGCCCCTTCGCCTCGGCCAGCGGCCCGCGGTCGACGCGGTCGCGGACCTCCCGGTCGTCGATCATCGCCTGAAGCTCCTTCAGGATCTCGACGCGGACGGCCGAGGCGGCGCCGGTGGTCGACGAAGGCTGACCGGCCATCGAGCGCGGATGGGCGATGTGCACGTATATACGTTCGCGACCTCGCGCCGTCGCTCGACGGATTCTCGGGGGCGGGCCGACGCGGCCCCGGGAGCCTCGGGCGGGGCCCCGCCCGGTCCCCCGGGGGGTCGCCGGCGGCCCTCGCCCTCTTTCCTTCGTGACGGGGGCTTTATTAGGGCTTTATAGAGTGATACTTGGTCACGGACGCCAGAGCACCTCCGGGAAAGGTGCCGGCGCCCGGCGAAGGAAGGAGCGTACAGCTATGCCACGACCGGCGAAAAGCAAGGCGAAGAGACGTGTCGGATTGGCGGTCTATCTCGAGCCCTGGATCCTCCGTAAGCTCAAGGACGCGGCCGACCGGGACCGACGCTCGGCGTCGACCCAGGCCGCGCTCTACATCGAACAGGGCCTGGGGCTGAGGAAACCGAGCCCGGCGTAACCGGCCCTCAGGCGCCCGCCCGGTGGGGCGGGAGGCCGTCCGCTTCGAACCCCGGGCCTAGGAGCTCGCGGGCGATGAGCAGCCGGCGGATCTCCGAGGTGCCGGCCCCGATCTCCAGGAGCTTCGCGTCCCGGGCGAGCCGCTCGAGCGGCAGGTCCCGCATGTACCCGTAGCCACCGTGGATCTGGATCGCCTCGAGGGCGGCGCGCGTCGACGCTTCCGAGGCGAACGTCAGGGCGGCGGCGCTCGCGGCCCGCAGGTTCGGCCTCTTCTCGACCTCCTCGAGCGCGGCGAGGAGGAGGAGGCGCGAGGCGGTCAGGTCGGTGTAGATCTCGGCGAGCTTCGCCTGGATGAGCTGGAACTTGCCGATGGGCTGGCCGAACTGCGCGCGATCGCGGGCGTAGGCGACCGAACGCTGGAGGCACTCCTCGAGGATCCCGACCGGGATCGCCGCGAGGACCGCCCGCTCGACGTTCAGGCCGCCCATCATGATCCGGACCCCTTGGTTCTCCTCCCCGAGCCGGTCCGTGACCGGGACCCGGACGTTGTGGAACGCGAGCTCGCCGGTCGGCGAGCCCCGCATCCCCATCTTGTCGAGCGCGCGAGCGACCGAGAAGCCGGGGGCGTCGGCGCGGACGAGGAACGCCGAGATCCCCCGGGGCCCGCGCTCGGGCGCGGTCTTCGCGTAGACGAGGAGGAAGGTCGCGACCGGTCCGTTCGTGATGAACTGCTTCGAGCCGTTGAGGACGTACTCGTTCCCCCGGCGCTCCGCGCGGGTCCGGATGGAGACCGCGTCCGAGCCGGCGTCCGGTTCCGTCAGGGCGAGGGCGCCGATCGCTGTACCGGTCGCGACGCCGGCGAGGAACGTCCGCCGCTGCTCGGGGGTGCCGTTGCGGGCGACGTTGTCGGCATAGAGGTTGGAGTGCGCTCCGACGCTCAGCGCGAGCGCGGGGCTCACCCGCGCGACCTCCTCGAGGATCAGGGCCTGGGCGCGGTAGGCGAGCCCTAGGCCCCCGACGTCGGTCGGGAGCGTCGGGCCTAGGAGCCCGTGCTCGCCCAAGCGGACGAAGACGTCCCGCGGGAACTGGTCGTCCCGGTCCATCCGGTCGGCGACCGGGGCGACCTCGCGCCGTACGATCTCGCGCGTGGCGTCCCGGAGCGCGAGCTCGTCGTCGGTGAGACCGAGGTCCACGGCCGCGGCGGACGGCCGGCCGAGGAATAACGATGACCCTCTCGCGTGGTCAGCGCCGGCGAGGCGGCCGCGAGGCGAGACGCAGCCCGAGGTGGTGCTGCCAGGCCTTGCGCGGACGGGGGAAGTCGCTGCGGTAGTGGACCCCCCGGCTCTCGGTCCTCGCGAGGGCCGCCCGCGCGACCAGGAACGAGGTCATCGCGGCGTTCGCGACCGGCCCGGCGAGCCCGTCCGGCCCGCGCGGCTCGACCCGCCGGCCGATCGCCTCGAACCGCGCGAGGGCGTCCGCGAGGGTCTCCGCCGACCGGACGATCCCGACCTCCTCCCACAACGACGTCCGGATCTCCTGGACGACGTCGCGCTCCTCGGGAGCCCCCTCGCCTCGAGGGCGAGCGACCGAGAGCGTCTGGGGGGGCTCGCGAGGGCCGCCGGCGGCCGGGCGCCGCAGGCGGCGGGCCGCGCGCTCGCCGAACACCAGCCCCTCGACGAGGGAGTTGCTCCCGAGGCGGTTCGCCCCGTGGACGCCGGTCGCGGCCGCCTCCCCGACCGCGAACAGCCCGGGGATGGACGACCGGCCCTCGAGGTCGGTCGTCACGCCCCCGATCATGTAGTGCGCGACCGGGGCGACCGGGATCATCTGCCGGGACGGGTCGACGCCGTGCGCGAGCAAGAAGTTCGAGACCGAGGGGAAGCGGGCGAACAGCCGGTCGCGCGGGAGCCCGGTCGCGTCGAGGTAGACCCGGCGATGGGCCGAGCGCTGGATCTCCTGCTGGATGGCGCGGGCGACGACATCCCGCGGGGCGAGCTCCGCATCCGGATGGCGTCC
>DASPQN010000043.1:0-13863 GCA_035624925.1 Thermoplasmata archaeon | reverse complement strand
CGGGATCCGTAGGTGTTGAACTCCGGTACCGGGACCCCGTGGGCGAGGAGGTAGGCCCCCGCCGGCGACTCCGGCGGGATCTCCCCGGCGGGCGAGATGTGGTCGGTCGAGACCTTGTCCCCGAGGACGAGGAGGGCGCGCGCCCCGGTGACCAGCCTGCCGTCCTGCGGAAGGAGCGGCGGAGGGAGACGGAGGTACGGCGCCTCGGCCAGGTACGTCGAGCCGGCGTCCCACGGATAGCGGTCGCCTCCGGGCACGGTGAGGGCGTCCCAGTGGCGGTCCCCGACCTCGATCGCGCCGTACTCCTGGAGGAACAGCTCCGGACCCAAGCTGGACGCGACGAGACGGGAGACCTCCTTCGGGTCGGGCCAGAGGTCCCGGAGAGTGACCGGTTCGCCGTTCGGGCGGTGGCCGACCGGCTCGCGCCCGAGGTCGAGGTCGACCCGCCCGGCGAGGGCGTAGGCGACGACGAGGATCGGCGAGGCGAGGTAGTTCGCCCGGACGTCGTTGTGGATCCGCGCCTCGAAGTTGCGGTTCCCGCTCAGCACGGCGGCGACGTAGAGGTCGTGCTCCCGGACCTGGCGGTCGACCTCCGCGGGCAGGGGCCCGGAGTTGCCGATGCACGTCGTGCACCCGTAGCCGACGACGGCGAAGCCGAGGCGCTCGAGGTACGGGAGGAGCCCGGCGCGCCGCAGGTAATCGGTGACGACCTTCGAGCCGGGGGCGAGGCTCGTCTTGACGTGGGGCGGGACCGAGAGGCCGAGCTCGACCGCCTTCTTCGCGAGGAGCCCCGCCCCGACCATCACCGTCGGGTTCGAGGTGTTCGTGCAGCTGGTGATCGCGGCGAGAACGACCGAGCCGTCGTCGACCGGCCGGGACCCGCCCGGGCCCCCGGAGGGGGATGGCCGGTCGAGCTCCCCGTCGAACGGCCGGAGCGGGTCGTCGGACGGGTACGACCGCCCGGGCCCGGACGCGGCGCGCGGGTGCGCGGCCCGGTAGGCGCCGAGCGCCTTGCGGAAGGTCGAGGGGACCTCGGAGAGCCCGACGCTCTCCTCGGGGTTCCGGGGTCCGGAGACGGTCGGCTCGACCTCGCCGAGGTCGATCCGCACCACGTCGGCGTAGTCGATCGTGCCGGGGGCGGGCGACCCCCAGAGCCCGCAGAGCCGGGCGTACGCTTCGACCCGCCGCACGAGCGCGGGGGGACGACCGGTCCCGCGGAGGTAGTCGATCGTCGCCTCGTCGATCGGAAAGAGCGCGGAGGTCGCGCCGTACTCCGGGCACATGTTGGCCACGGTCGCCCGGTCCGGGACCGCGAGGTGGCCCACGCCGGGGCCGAAGAACTCGACGAACCGATCGACGACCCCTTTCTCGCGAAGGCGGCGCGTCACGGTGAGGACGAGGTCGGTCGCGGTCGCCCCGGCCGGGAGCTCGCCCGACAGTTCGACGCCGACCACGATTGGCGGAGGGAGGAAGTACGGCTCGCCGACGAGGACCGCCTCGGCCTCGATCCCCCCGACCCCCCAGCCGAGGACGGAGAGCCCGTTGACCATCGTCGTGTGCGAATCCGTCCCGATCAGCGTGTCCGGGAACGCCACGGCCCCGTCCGGACCGTCCGACCGGGCGACGACGCTCGCGAGATGCTCGAGGTTGATCTGGTGGCAGATCCCGTTCCCGGGCGGAACGACGCGCAGGTGGTGGAACGCCCCCTTCGCCCAGCGGAGGAGGCGGTAGCGCTCGCCGTTGCGCGCGTACTCCCGCTCGAGGTTGACCGCCGGCGAGCGGACCGAGCCGTAGCTGTCCACCTGGACCGAGTGATCCACGACGAGGTCGACCGGGACGACCGGGTCGAGCCGGGCCGGGTCGACGCCCCGCGCGCTCGCGGCGTCCCGGAGCGTCGCGAGGTCGACCAGGACCGGCACGCCCGTGAAGTCCTGGAGCAGGACCCGCTCGGGATGGTAGGCGAGCTCGGCGGCCCCGCGGACCGGTTCCCCGTGGGCGACCGCGGTGAGGAGCCGGGGATCGGTGGAACGCGGCTCGAAGTGCCGGACAACGTTCTCGAGCACGACCCGGACCGTTCTCGGCCTCCGCGCGAGACGGCTGGGCTCCACGCCCGGGAGGCGTTCGAGCCGGATGACGCCGAGCGGCTCGTCGCCAAGCCGCACCTGCTCGATCACGCCGAGCGGGTCGGAGGGGCTCATGCGGGGACCAACCGGCCTGGCTTCATGGCCTCTACGGACGACGCGTCCCGCGGGGAGCCCCGGACCGCCCCGACCGGTCGGCACGACCTGCCCTGGCGACCGTGGTCAGGGTCGACGCCACCGTGCCGGCGGCCCCCACTACGGCCACCACGACCGAGGGCGGCTCAGAACTGCATCTGCTGGCGCTTGCCCCGACGCTTCTTCGCCAGGTGCATCATGACGAGCACCAGGGCGACCACGCCCGCCGCGATCGCGCCGAGGACGATCCCGTACCCCTCGATCGCGGGGAGGCCCAGGAACGAGGCCTGCACGGTCAGGGTCACGTTGACCAGCGCGCTACCGTTGTTCGCGTCCTTCACGTCGAGCAGCACGAGGAACGTCCCCGCATCCGATGGCGAGCAGCTGATCGTCGCCTTCTTCGCGGCGGTGCACCCGGCCGGCAGCTCGGCCCAGATGAACGTGTAGGGGCCGAGGCCGCCGCTCGCGGTCCCGGTGAACGTGACGCTCTTGCCCTGCAGGACGGACGTCGGGCTCACCTTCGCGGTCGCGTTCGGGAGGCCGTAGACCGTGAACGCGAGGGTGGCCGGTTGGGACGTCGCGCCGTTGGAGTCGGTGATGTTCAGGCCCACCGTGTAGGTGCCCGGCTGCTTCGGCACGCAGTCGTAGATGTTCGGGGTCTTGAACGACTGGACGCAGCCGAGGTTGGCCCCCGAGCTCCAGAGGTACTGCGCCTTCCCGGACCCGACGTTGATGCTCGCGTTGAACATGACCAGCTGGGAGACGTCCGCGCTCGTCCGGTTGGCGACGAGCGACGTGACGGCCGGATCCGCGAAGACCGTGAAGCTCGCGGATTGCCCCTGCTGGGTCTGCGCGCCGTTGGTGTCGACGGCCCGGACCGTCACGACGAACGAGCCGTTCGCGTTCGGGGTGCAGGAGATCGACGGGGCGTTCACGAGCGAGCAGTTGAGGCCGCTCCCGTCGGTCCAGCTGAAGGTGTAGACGCCCGTGCCGCCGCTGGGGGTGGTCGTGAACGTGACCGTCTGGCCGACGTCCACGGTCTTCGCGCTCGGCACCGGGTTGGTCACCGCCGGCGTCGGGTCGACCGTGTACGACGTGCCCTCGACGTGCGCGACGACGCCGTTCGCGTCCTTCGCGGAGACCGTGACCGTCCACGTCCCGGCGGCCGGGGTGCACATGATCGACGCGTTGTGCCCGAGGGTGCAGCCGAGGGAGCTCGACGCGGTCCACGTGTAGACGACCGGGGCGAGGCCCCCGGTGAGCGTGGTCGAGAACATGACGGTCTGGCCCGCATCCCGGCTCGGTTGGCTCGGGCTGGGGACGGTGACGGACGGGTCGGCGTAGACGACGAGGTTCGACGAGTCGACGGTCGCCGAGCGGCTGCGGTTCGAGTCGACGACGTACACGCTCACGCTGTACGTGCCCGGGGTCGCCGGGACGCACGTGATCTGGGAGGCGTTCGCCACCGTGCAGTTGAGACCCGCGGGCCCGGCCCAGGTGAAGGTGTAGACGCCCGTGCCGCCGCTGGGGGTGGTCGTGAACGACAGCGTCTGGCCGACGTCCGCGCTCGTGCGGTTCGAGGTGACCGCGGAGAGCGCCGGCCCGGCGCGGACCGTGAACGTCAGCGTGGTGGAGGTGGTCGTCGCGACCCCGTTCGAGTCCGTCCAGACGTACGAGACCGTGAGCGAACCGGTCCCGCTCGGCGTGCAGCTCAGCACGGGGCCGGTCGTTAGCGTGCAGTTCAGCGCGGACGCGGACGTCCACGCGTACGTCCCCCCGCCCGAGCCCCCGCTCACCGAGGCGGTGAACGTCACCGGCTGCCCGACCTCCGCCGAGGTGATGCTCGGCGTCGGGGGCGCCGCCGTCGGGTGAGGGTCGACCGTGAAGCTGAACGAGGTCGACCCCAACGCCACGACGCCGTTCGAGTCGGTCCAGACGTACGAGAGCGCGAGCGCTCCCGTCCCGTTCGGCGTGCAGCTCAGCGACGCGCCGGTCGTGGTGGTGCAGTTGAGCGCGGTCGCGAACGTCCAGGCGTACGTCCCGCCGCCCGACCCCCCGCTGACCGACGCGGCGAACGTCACCGTCTGCCCGACGTCCGCCGAGCCCCGCGACGGGGTCGGCGCGGCCTGGCTCGGGTCGAGGTGGACGGTGTAGCTCAGGGAGGTGCTCCCGGTCGCGGCCTCGCCGTTCGAATCCGTCCAGACGTAGGAGACGGAGAGCGAGCCGGCCCCCGTCGGCACGCAGCTCAGGGTCGGGCCGGTGCTCGCCGAGCAGTTGAGCGCCGCCGCGGACGTCCAGGCGTACGCCCCCCCGCCCGAGCCCCCGCTGACCGACGCGGTGAACGTCACCGTCTGCCCGATGTCGGCCGAGGCCCGCGACGGCGTCGGGTGCGCCTGGGTCGGGTCCGCGTAGACCGTGAAGACGAGCGCCGGGGAGGTGACGGAGTAGCCGGTCACATCGGTCACCTGGACCGTGATCGACGCCTCCGCGACGGCCGCGCCGGGGTTGCAGCTGAACGAGGCGCTCGAGCTGGTACAGCCGTTCGGGAGCCCCGACCAGACGTAGGTCAGGGTCCCGCCGCCGGTGGCGGCGACGGAGAACGTCACGGCCTGGGCGACGTCGGCGCTTCCCGGCACCGCGGTCGGGGCGGCGATCGTGAACACCCCGAAGCCGGCCGTCGCGACGTCGGTGCCGTCGGTGGCGCTGAAGTTGTACCGTCCCGGCGTCGCGCTGCCGGGGACCGTGCTATGACAGGAGAACGCCCCGTCGGCGGTCGTCGTCCCACTGCAGCCCGGGACCGATCCCCACGGGCCGGTCACGCTGTAGGCGGCGTCCGGGGCGAAGCCTCCCCCGGCGAGCGCCACGCTCGTGCCGATCTCCACGCCGTTCGGCGTGGCCGTCAGGAACGTGACGACGAACAGCACGGACGCGCTGTTCGAGGCGGCGTCCGTCGCCGTGAAGTTGTAGGTGCCGCCGGCCGTGCCGCTCGGGATCGGGTACGCGCAGGTGAACCCGCCGGAAGCGTTCGTCTTCGTCGTCGCGGCGGGACAGGCGGTGCCCAAGCTCGACGTCACGCTCACCGCGGAGTTCGCGGCGAAGTTCGTGCCCGTGAAGGTGACCGCGGTCCCGGCCGGCCCGTGGTCGGGCGAGGCCGAGAGGCCGGTCACGACCTCGAAGGTGGCGGTCGCGGTGTCGGAGGCGGTGTCGGTCGCGGTGAACGGGTAGACCCCGCCGGCGGTGCCGAGCGGGATCTTCAGCGAACAGCTGAAGCCCCCGGTCGGGCCGGTCGTGTTCGAACACGTCGTCGGGCCGGTCCAGCTCACGGTCACCGAGTCGTTCGCCAGGAAGCCCGTGCCGGTGAAGGTGATGGTCGAGCCGCTCCCGCCGGAGCCGGGCGTCACCGTCAGCGCGGGCCGGACGGTGAACGTCGTCGTCGCCGACGGCCCGGCGGTCGCCGTGAACGTGTGGGAGCCGAGCGAGGCGGCGGGCATGCTGGCGTTGCAGATGTAGCCCCCGGCAGGGCCCGTCGTGCCGCTGCACACGGTACCCCCGGACCAGCTGACCGTGATCGGGGTGGAGGCGGCAAAGGCGGTCGCGGTGAACCGTATCGGGGTGCCGACGATCCCGAGGGCCGGGCTGACCGAGAGGACCGTCCCGAGGGTGAACGACGCGCTCGCCCGGTTCGTGCCGTCGGTCGCGGTGAACGCATACGACCCGCTCGGGGCGGCGGGCACGGTGTAGGTGCACGTGAAGCTCCCGTTGGACGCCGTCGAGCCGCTGCAGGCGGCGCCGAGCGAGGACGAGACGGAGATCGAGACGCTCGGGGCGAACCCGGTCGCCCGGAACGTGACCAGAGTGCCGACCGGCCCCGCCCCGGGGCTCAGGGTCAGGCCCGCCACGACGGTGAAGCTCGCCGTCGCGATCGACGAGCCGTTGACCGTCGCCGTGAAGACGTACGTTCCCGCCGGGGTAGCCGGCACGACGTACGTCGGGCAGGAGAACGCGCCCGTCGCCGAGGCGGTCGCCGCGCAGGCGGTTCCTCCGGTCCAGGAGATCGAGACCGGGGCGAACGCCGGGAAGCCGCTCCCGTTCAGCGCGATCGCCGTCCCCACCGCGCCACGAGCCGGCGCGAGCGCGAGCTGCGAGACGACCGAGAACGTCGCGCTGGCCGATTCCGATTGGACGGTCGCGGTGAACACGTCCGGCCCGGCCGGGGCGGGACCGATCCGTGCCGCGCAGCTGAACGTACCGGTGACGTTGGTCGTGCTGGAGCAGGCGATCCCGCCGCTGCTGGTCAGGACGGAGACCCCCTGGCTCGCCGGATAGCCCTGGCCCTGGAACGTCACGGCCGTACCGACCCCGCCCGAGCTCGGCGTCACCGTCAGCGACGGCGTGAGCGTGAAGCTGGCCGAGCTGTTGTTGCCCCAGGGCTTCTTCGGATAGGTGGACCCGTCCGCCGCCGTGAAACTGTACTTGCCGGGGGTCGCTCCAGGGAACGCGTAGGTGCACGAGAAGCCCCCGGCCGAGGAGATGAGCCCGGAGCAGGCGAGCACGGCCGGCTTGCTCGCACTGTAGTTCAGGAACACCCGGCCCGTCAGTCCCGCGCCGAACCCGGTCCCGGTGAAGGCGATGAGCGTGCCGACCGGACCCGAGACGGGGGCCAAGGTCAGCAGCGCGCCGACCTTGAACGCGGCGGAGGCGGCGTTCCCCGCCACGTCCGTGCCCGTGAAGGTGTAGGTGCCGTTCTGCGCGCTCGGCACGGTGTACGAGCAGCTGAACGATCCGCTCGCGTCGGTCGTCCGCGTGCAGGCGAGCCCGAGGATGGACGTCACGTTGACCGTCGTGCTCGCGGCGTAGCCGTCCCCGGTGAACACCACCGACGCCCCGACGTTCCCCGACGAAGGGCTCACCGAGAGGCCCGGGATGACGACGACCGTCGCGACGGCCGTGTTCGATGCGGCGTCCGTCGCGGTGAACGAGTAGGGCCCGGCAGGGATCGACGGGACCTGCGGGAGCGTGCAGTTGACCGCCCCGCTGGCGGACGTCGTGACGGAGCACACGACCGTGCCGTTGCTCGTCCAGGTCAGGGTCAACGCGCTGGACTTGGCGAACCCGGTCGGGGCGAAGTACACCGCGAACCCCGGCTTCTGCTTCGTGGGGCTCGTCCAGACCCCTTTGGCGACCCCGGTCCACAGGTGCGGGAGCACCGTGAACGTGCCGTTGGCGGTGTCGGTCCCGACCTGGGCCGTGATGCGGTGCAGCCCGGCGGGGGCGTTGGGTATCGCGGCGGTGCACGAGTAGTCGCCCTCCGCGTCGGTCTTGCCCCCGCCCCCGCTGGTGCACGTGATGGCGAAGTCGGAGGAGAGGGTGATCGACGAGCTCGGCTTGAACCCGCTCGCCTGGATCACGACCGTCGTCCCGGTGGGGCCCCGGGACGGGGTCACCGCGACGTTCGAGACGCCGAACGTCGCCGTGGCGCTATGCAGTTGGGCATCGGTGGCGGTGAACACGTACGGCCCGCCGGCCGAGACGTTGACCGTGAACGTATGGACGAACCCGCCGGTCGGCGACGTGGTCGCGGAGAAGGCGGTCGCGGGTACGCTGCCGTTCGGGGTCCACGTCACGGTCACCGTGGAGTCGCTGCTGAACCCGGTCCCGTTGAACGAGACCGTGGTCCCGTTCGGCCCGTAGTTCGGGCTCAGGACCAGCGACGGCTCGACGGTAAGGACCGTCGTCGCGTAATCGCCCGCCGCGTCGCTCGCGTTGAAGACGTAGGGGGCGGTCGGCGTGTAGGGGATGCGGAAGGTACAGTTGTACGTACCGGTGGGGCTGGAGGCGCCGGGGTTGCAGGCGTAGGTCTTGACGCCGAGCGACACCCACGAGAGGGTCACGTTGGAGCTCGGCGCGAAGCCGGCCCCGGTGAACTGGACCGTCGCGTTCACCGGCGCGGCCACCGGCGCGACCGCGAGGTAGGTGACGATGAACGTGGTGGTCGCCACCGTGCCACCGCCGCCCGAGGCCGTGAAGACGTACGGGCCCCCGGGGGTACCTCCCGGGATACGGAACGAGCAGGAGAAGCTGCCGGTGCTGAGCGTCGAGTTCGAGCAGGCGAAGCCGGTCCCGCCCGTCCAATTGACGCTGGTCGTGCCCTGGTCGGCGAACCCGGTCCCGGAGAACGTGACCAGCGTCCCGTCCGAGCCGTGCGTCGGGCCGACGGTCAGCCCCGGGACGACGGTGAAGCTACCGTTGGCCGACCCGTTCCCGGTGGAGTTCAGCGCGAACGCGTAGAACAGATGCGGACCCGCAGGGGCCTGCGGCATCGTGTACGGGCAGGTGAACGTCCCGTTGGCGTCGATGGCGGTCTTCTTGGAGCACGCGATGGTGTTCACCCCGCCGGGGGCGGTCCAGTTCACCTGCACCTTGTCGGTCGTGGATACCGGGAAGCCGGTGCCGATGAGCGTGAACGGAGTGCCGACGAGCCCGGTCGAGGGGCTGGTCACCAAGTGGGGTACGACCTCGAAGACCGCGGACGCGGAGTCGGCTCCCGTGGCGGCGGAGTAGGTGTAGTTGCCCCCGGGGACCGCGGGGATGACGTACGTGCAGGAGAAGGTCCCGGTGGAGCTGGTGGTCCCGCCGCAGAGGATCGTGCCTTTCGCGTTCTTGACCGTGATCGCGGCGCCGTGGTTGAAGTGGGAGACGTTGAACGTGACCTGGCTCCCGACGCTGCCGGCCGTCGGCGTGACGTTGAGCGTGGCCGGAGCCTTCGCGGCGGGCGTTACGGGCGCACCGCCCGGCGGCGTCCCCGTCGTCGGACCTGCCCCGAAGAGGCCCGGCGCGCGGGGAGCCGCGCCCAGCGCGGTGAACGCGGCGGCGAACGTCGAGCCCAGCATGACCGCGACGACCGCGACAGCGACCAGCCCGAGGACCCATCGCTGACGCGAGTGCCGTGGCGACGCCGTAACTCGGTCCATCCCCCCCCCGGCGGTGAGGAGCGACATGCGGGTGGGTGGTATCAAAGTAACTACCCCGGCTTGCTGCGACCCGCGCGTGCGACGCGAGCTCGGCCGTTCCCGCGGCTCGAGGGCGGGCCCGGGATCCCCCTTCGGGGCCTCCGGCTCAGCTCGCCACCGAGGATCCGCCGTCCAGCCTAGGAGGTTCCTCAGGGAGGGCGACCGAACGGCTCCACGTCAGGCCGACCACCGCCCCTACGGCGAGAGGCGCCTCCGACCGGACCTCGACCCGTTCCCCCGACGGGCCGGCAAGGACGGCCAGGCACTGTCGTCCGACCCTCCCGGTCGCCCGGACGGAGTAGGTCGGCCGGCCGGACCCCGGGGCGGTGGGGGTCAGGTCCTCGGGCAGGACCGCGACCCGTCCGCCGCTTCCCTGCATAACGTTGTAACCTAGGAAGCGGGCCGCCCGCTCCGACCGCGGGTGCTCGTGGACCTCGCGGGGGGGACCGACGGCGTCGAGCGACCCGTCGAAGATCAGCGCGACGCGGTCCCCCAGGAACAGCCCCTCCTCCCGGTCGTGGGTGACGTGGACTGCCGTGCTCCCGAACTCCCGCAGCGCCGCCCGGAACTCAGCGTGGAGCCCTGCCCGGATCTCCACGTCGACCGAGGCGAACGGCTCGTCCAGCAGGACCAGGAGCGGACGGGCCGCGAGGGTCCGGGCGAGCGCGACACGCTGCCTCTCGCCGCCCGAGAGCTGCACGGGCGAGCGGTCGAGAAGGTGCTCGAGCGACAGGAGCGTGCTGAGCCGCCCGACGACCTCCCGCGTCTCCCGGTCGGGGCGGCGCTGGACCATCGGCGCGTAGGCGATGTTCTCGAACACCGAACGGTGGGGGAACAGCGCCGGGTCCTGGAACAGCATCCCGATCGACCGTCGATGGGGGGGGACGCCCGCGAGGTCGTGGCCGTCGACCCGTACCGTACCCGAGGCCGGTCGCTCGAAGCCGGCGATCGCTCGGAGCAGCGTCGTCTTCCCGCTCCCGTTCGGCCCCAGGAGCGTGAGGAGCTCTCCGGCGTTGACCGAGAAGGAGACCGCATGGACGACCTCCTGCCGCCCCCACCGGACGCAGAGCCGATCGACCTCCAGCCGCGGGCTACTCATGCGGATCGACCCCGATCGCGATGATGGCGGCGAAGACGACCACGCTGAGCGCGAGGAGGAGCGCCGCCGCGGCCCCCGCCGCGGCGAAGAGCCGGGCGTTGGTGAGGGCGAACACCGCCACCGGCAGCGTCCAGAACGCCGGGGTCACCAGGAAGTTCGTCGCCGTGAACTCTCCGAGCCCGAGGGCGAACGCGAACAGCAGAGCGGTCTGGAGCCCGCGCCGGACCCGAGGAAGCTCGGCGTCGACGAACGCGCCCCACGGGCTCGACCCGAGCGTCTCGGCCGACTCCGCCACCGCCCTCGGCAGGGCCGCAAGGGGGATCTCGAGGCTCTGTACCGCGAACGGAAGGCCGAGCAGGGCCTGGCTCAGGACGATCAGGAGCCAGACGTTCGCGGCGCCGCCCCACAGCGGCTCCCAGAAGGTGGCGAGCGCCTGGGCGAGGACGACCGGCGACAGCAGCACCGGGACGAACATCACCAGACCGAGCCCCGTCGCGAGGGCCGGGCGGCGGGACGTGACGAACGAGCTCGAGATGGCGAGGACGATCGCGACGGCCGCCGCAAGGGCGGCGAAGAAGAGCGTGTTGCCGACCGCACGTCCCGCGGAGATCTGCAGGCCCGAGCCGGCCGTCGCGGAGAAGAGGGCCTGCCAACCGCGACCGATCGGCCCGCCCCCGGCCGGGACGACGGAACGGACGAGGACCGAGACCACCAGGGCCGACTCGGCGACGACGACCGCCACGAACGTGGCGGCGAGCGCCCAGGTCCCGGGGGAGCTCCAGGGTGGAGCGCGGGCCCGGGACGATCGGCCGCGGGCCGGCCGCAGACGCCGCACCAGGAGCACGTACACGAGCGCCGGGGCGAGGAACGCGACCACGAGGAGGAGCGCGAACACCCCGGCCGCCGCGGACTGGCCCGAGAGCTGGGCCAGCCGATAGACCCGCACCTCGGCGGTGTCGCACCCCTTCCCGCAAAGGAGGATCGGTGGGGCGAACGAGAGCGCGGAGAAGACGAACGTGAGGAGCCCGCCGCACGCCGCGCCGACCCAGCTCGGCCAGGCCCACGTCTCGACGTAGGCCCGCGCGGGGCTCCCTCCGAGCGAGGCGACCGTCTCCTCGAGGTCCGCGGACGAGGCCTCACATCCCGTCGCGGTGAGGACGACCACGATCGGCACGTTGTAGAACAGGTTCACCGCCACGATCCCTGGGAGGCCGGAGGCGAACCATCGGGTCACGGGCAGCGGCCCTCCGACCACGCCGGCGCTCCCGAACAGGTCGAGGACGCCTAGGACCATGACGAGGCTCGGGAGCAGGAACGGCAGGAGCAGGGCGGAGCGCACGGTCCCCCGACCGAACCAGCGGTAGCGACCCAGGAAGACCCCCGCCGGGTACCCGACCGCGACCGCAAGGGCGGCCGAGAGGCCGCCCTGGACGAGCGAGTTCGAGAGCGCGGAGCGGTCCTCCGGGCTCCCCAGCGCGACGCGGAACCCCTGCACCCCGCCGGAAGAGGCGACCGAGCGGGCGAACAGCTCGCCCGCCGGCACGAGCGCGAACGCTGCGACGACCGCGACGACCGCGGCCAGGAGGAGGAGGTCGGTCGAGCCCCGCCTCATCCGCCGCCCGGGGCGAGCGTCTTCCAGGTGTGGACCCACCCTCCGATCGACGCCCCGACCTCGGCAGGGGTCGTGTACCCGTTCAGCGCCACGAACGCTCCCGGCGGGATCGCGTCGGCGTAGACCGACGGCAGGGGGACCGTCCCGTTCGCCGGGTACTCCCACTCGTTCGTCGGGATCTCCGCCTGGACCGTCCCGGAGAGGAACCAGTTCTCGAACTCCTGGTCGAGCGCCAGGTGCCGCGTGCCGTTCACGATCCCGATCCCGTAGATCGCCTGCCAGCCGTACTGCGTCCCGTTCCACCAGCTTCCCGTCGCGTTGAACGTCGGGGGTTCGCCGTAGTAGGCGGCGTACGCCGGGTCGGTCGAGTAGCTCACCACCATCGGCTGCACGGCCTGGGAGAACTCGGAGAACGCGTCGGCCCAGGAGTCGGCGAGCGGATAGGCCCCGGGAGCGGCGTCGGTCCAGAACGTCGTCCAGTCCTGGTGGAGGACGTGCTCGTAGTACTCGATCTGCCAGGCCAGGAACTCCTCCCCCGTGATGTCGACCTCGGGGTCCTCCACGAGGAGCGCCCGCGCCCAGGACGAGTTGTTCGCGAGCTCGGGGAAGGTGAGGTGGGCGACCGCCCCCGAGGTCGCGTTGTAGAACGACTCGTTGTAGTCGATGGCCAGATAGCCGTACTCGTAGGGGACCACCCCGTGGTCGGGGGAGATCCCCGCGACGAGCGCCGGCGAGACGTTCGCGAGGGAGGCGGGGGCGTAGGGGAGGAGGAGGTGCGCGGCCTCGGCCTGCGGGGCGGTGATCTCGTCGAGCCCGATGACCAGGTCCGCGACCGGCGCGCTCGTCTGGTTGACGAGGGACGAGTAGAGCGTCCCCGCCGGGCACTCCACCTCGATCCGGATCCCGTGCGCGGAGGCGAACGCCCCGAACACCGTGGAGAACGCCGGGACGCCCCCGCAGACGCCGTTGAACAGGCTGGAGTAGGCGAGGATGACGAGCGTCGTCCCCCCGAACTCGCTCTGGACATAGTCGTAGGTCCCGAGGCCGGCGAGGACGACCCCCGCCGCGAGGGCGACCGCGACCACGACCCTGCCCGCGCGACCGGGCCGCGGCAGGCGCCGACCGGCGCCGGGGCTGACCTCGGATCGGTTCATCCCTCCGCGGGTCCGGCGGAGCGGCGGACTATCTCGTCCATCGCGTTCCCTTCGCGGGCATTATCCCGTGCAGGTTCGTGGGGTCGACGAGGTCCCCCTCGTCCTCTCAGCCGGTGCCCAGCTCCCCCTGCAAGGCGACCAACGCGGGCGGGGATTTACGCTTGCCGCCTGGCGGACGAGGACAGGCCGTGGCCGCGCGCGGCGCCGCCGTCCCCGGGGCCCGGGCGACGGCCTAACACGTCGCGGCCGGCGGGCGCGTACGGAAGGTTATAGGCGCTGCCCCCATAGCAACGACGAAGTGCATGCCCGAGCCCATCGAGAAACTCCGCTTCGGTACGGAGCTGGTCAAGCGCGGCTTCGCCCGGATGCAACAGGGCGGGGTCATCATGGACGTCACGACCGCCGACCAGGCGGCCATCGCTGAGGAGGCCGGGGCCGTCGCGGTGATGGCGCTGGAGCGCGTGCCGGCGGACATCCGGGCCGCCGGGGGCGTCGCGCGGATGGCCGACCCGGTCCGGATCCGCGAGATCCGCGACCGCGTCTCCATCCCGGTGATGGCGAAGTGCCGCATCGGGCACACCGCGGAGGCGCGGATCCTCGAGGCGCTCGCCGTCGACATGATCGACGAGTCGGAGGTCCTCACCCCGGCCGACCCGTTCCATCATGTCGACAAGAAGGGCTTCCGCGTCCCGTTCGTCTGCGGGGCCCGCAACCTCGGGGAGGCGCTCCGTCGTATCGAGGAGGGCGCGGCGATGATCCGCACGAAGGGCGA
>DASPQN010000042.1:0-5952 GCA_035624925.1 Thermoplasmata archaeon | reverse complement strand
GAGCTCCTTCAGCGTCCCGCGGACCCCGGGCGGGACGAGGATCTTGTGGACGATCAGGCTCGTCTCCTGCACGGTGCCGAGGATCGTTCCCGGCCCGACCTCGTCCCCGACCTTCGCTGTGGCCCGGAACTCCCAGCGCTTCTTCTCGTCGAGGGGCGGTGCGACGGTGCCTCGGGTGATGAAGTCCCCGACGCCCTTCTGGATGATGTCGAGCGGTCGCTGGACCCCGTCGTAGATCGACGTGAGGAGCCCCGGACCGAGCTCGACGCTCAGGGCGGCGCCGGTGTTCTCCACGACCTCGCCCGGACGCAGGCCGGTCGTGTCCTCGTAGACCTGGACGGTCGCCGTCCCGCCGACCAGGCGGATGATCTCGCCGACGAGCCCCAGCGAGCCGACGCGCACGACGTCGTACATCCGCGCCTCGTCGAGGCCCTCCGCGATGACGACCGGTCCGGAGACCCGTGCGACGACGCCCGCCATGCTCCGTTCCTCAGTTCGCCGGGCCCAGCGTGACCCCAAGGACCCGCTTGGCTAGGGCAGTGATGCTCTCGACCTCGTACTCGCCGGCGGGGGTAGGCACGAAGACGACCAGCGGGCGGAGCGAGGCGTCGGCCTGAAGGCGCTGCGTCTCCGAGAGGCGCGGGCGGATCGACTGGCTCGCGATCAGGAGGCTGTAGCTGTCGTCGGCGATCGCCTTCTGGAACTCGCCGACGCACGATTCCGGGGTGACCTCGACGACGTCCTTGAGCCCGATCAGCCGAAAGCCGATCGCGAGCTCGCGCTCACCGAGAACGACCGTCCGACCGGTGAGAGCTAGCGCCTCGGGCACGGCTCCGTCGGCGGGATTCCTCTGTATTTAACGGCTCCTCGGGCGTGCCGTCCCGAGGCGGCCGGCCGGCTCGCGGGACCGTACGCGGCGGCGGCGCGGGCGGGACCCGCCGAGGTCGTCGGCCATCGCCGCGGCGAGCCGTCGCCACGCCGCCGCGTCCTCCCGAGCCACCTCGCGCGCGCGGCGCGAGAGCTGGGCAGGCGACAGCGCCCGGCGCGACGGTTCGACCTGGAGGCCCACGAACTCGAGGACCGATCGGCGGGGGCCCCGCGGGGCGATGTGGTAGAGGAACTGCGAGTGCCGTGTCGGACCGAGCAGGTGGGTGTTCGTCCACGAGCGAACCTTCGGTCGCAGGCGGACCAGTCGGGTCTTCGCCACGGTGCCGCGGCCGGTGCGCACGGTGTCCGTGAGGAGGACCGTCCCCGGGGCGAGCCAGTCGATCCGGCGGCGGCCGTCCTGCCCCATCCTCCCCGGGTCGTCCGGCGCGTAGTCGGTCGCCCACCGGTAGGCGGCGTCGGCGCCCGCCGGCAGGTCCACGCGGAACCGGTACTCGAACGCGACGAGCGGCATCGACGCCCTCACTTGTACGTGGACCGGTGGACGTGCTGCTCGTCGTCGGTGATCAGGATGCACTCGCCCTCGCACTCGAAGAGGCATGCCTCGCAGACGATGCATTCCGGTCCGTGGATCGCGAGGGACTTCTCGCCACGGAACTGGAACTTCGCGGCCACGGCGGGGTCGTCCACGACGTCGGGTACCTCCGCGCGGGGCCGGAGCTCGAAGACGTTCGTCGGACAGACGTCCCGGCAGTGCGAGCACCCGGTGCATTTCGCGATGTCGATGTCGACCTGGACCATCGCCGACCGCTTCCCTCGACGCGCGCCGGTTCATAGCGTTGCGAGGCGCCGCCTCCCGTCCGTGGAACGGTCCCCCCCGGGCCGTGACGCGCCGTCCCCCCGCGCCGTTAACGCCCGAGGGGGGTTCCTGGCGAGGGAGGCGACGGTGGGAACGCTCCTGCTCGGCACGAGCGGCTGGGACTATCCGGAGTGGGTCGGGAAGGTCTACCCGCCACGAGGCGCCCCGGACAAGCTCCGCTACTACGCGACGCGCTTCCCGGTCGTCGAGGTCAACTCGACGTTCTATCGGCTCCCGCCGCCGTCGGTCGCCGCCTCCTGGGCGAAGCGGACGCCGGCGCGGTTCCGCTTCGCCGCCAAGTTCCCGAGAACGATCACCCACGACCTTCGCCTCGAGAGGACCGAGGACGAGCTCGCGCGGTTCCTCGAGGTCCTCGCGCCGCTGCGCGACGCCGGCAAGTTCGTCGCCGCGCTCCTCCAGCTCCCGCCGTCGCTCCCGTTCGACCCGGCGACGACGCGGGCGTTCTACGCGAGCCTGCCGAAGGACCTACCGGTGGCGGTCGAGTTCCGGGAACGGTCCTGGCTCGTCCCCGCGTCGTACGCCCTCCTGCGCGAGTTCGGCCTCGCGAACGTGGTCGTCGACGGGCCGCACCTACCGGTCGCGCTCGAGGTGACCGCGCCGTTCGCCTACGTCCGCTGGCACGGTCACGGGACGAGAGTGTGGTACGACTACACCTACTCCGCCGACGAGCTCGCCGCCTGGGTCCCGAGGGTACGGGAGCTCGAAGGGAGGGCCGAGGCGGTCTACGGGTTCTTCAACAACCATTTCCGCGGGGACGCGGCGGTGAACTGCCGCACCCTCGCCGAGGAGCTCGGCGTTCCGTCCCCGTCCTTCCCGTCCCGCCGCACCCTCGACGCCTAGGTCGGCCCGGGAACGCTCCGTTCTCGGGTCTGTTTCACCGTCCCCTGAACGGCCGCTTTAGAGCGAACGCCCCGCTAGGAACCGGGGGGATCGTTCGCATGCCGGCCTCGCTCTCCGTGGAACCGGCGCTGCTGCCGGACGTCGTCGAGCCGTTCGGGCCGGAGGACGACGCGGAGCCGCTCGTCCCGTTCCGCCCGCAGGACCGCACGCCGTCCCCTCCCCCCTCCCGGGCGACGCTCTCCTCGGCCCCACGGCCGCGTCGGGACCGCGTCCGGCCGCTCCTCCCGTCCGAGCCGGCCCTGTTCCCGTGGATCGCCCGACGGTTCGCGCCGGGGGAGGTGACGGTCTGGGCCGGCCCCTCCGTCGCCGTCGAGCCGCTCCTCGAGCTCCTCTACGTCGGGAGCGCACGGGCGCACGGTCGGGTCTCGCTCCTCGAAGGGGCGAACCGGTTCCATCCGTATCGGATCGGCGAGCTCGGGCGGGCGTTCGGCGTCGACGCGCGCGAGACCGTCCGCAGGGTCCGCCTCGCCCGGGCGTTCACCGCCTACCAGATGGTCGCGCTCGTCGACCGCTGGCTCGTCGAGGTGCGCCGGCACCCGCCGACGCTCCTGGTCGGGCACGACCTTCCCGCGCTGTTCACGGACGACGAGATCCCCGCCGAGGAGCAGGCCGGGCTGCTCCGCCGGATCGCCCGGGGCCTCGCCGCCCTCCTCCGCCGGGTCGACCTCCCGCTCCTCCTCACGCTCGGGCCAGAGGGGGCCACGAGGTTCCCCGGGCTCGTCGACGAGGGGCCCCGCTGGTCGGACTACGTCACGTTCGCCCGCGGGCCGGCGTCGCTCCGCCTCCGCGCGATGCGGGACGACGCCCGGCTCACGCTGGTCGCGCGGCCGCCCGGCCAGCTCGGGATGGAGGAGTTCGGCGGCGGCCCGTCCGCCGGGGAGGTGATCGCGTGGGACGTACCGCCCCGACGTACCGCCAGGCGCTCGAGGAGCGGATGAAGCGCTGGGACGCGTTCGCCCGCCTCCTCACGAGCCCCGAGGACCGCGCGGCGTTCGAGCTCGTCCGCACGGGGGCCCGCCGCTACGCCGCCCAAGCGACGTACGTCGGGAGCCCGGACCTGCTCGAGGCGATCCTCCTCTCCGTCCTCACCGACCTCGCCGGGCGGCTCCGTTCGGAGACGTCCGAGCAGGCCGACCGCCGCTGACCGTGGCCGGGACGGCCCCGGCGTACGACGGCTGGCTGCTCGACATCACGGAGAGCGCCGACGGCCGCTCGGTCGTCCTCTGGGTGAAGGGCCGGGCGGACGGGCGGGTCCGCCGCACCGCGGTCGACTACCGTCCGCCGTTCCTCGTCGCCGGGCCCCGGGACGAGCTCCTCCGGCTCGTCCGCCGCCTCCGCGACGACCGCTCCGTCGCCTCCGTCGAGCTCGGGACCGGCCGGCCGTCGCTCTTCGAGGAACGACGGCGCCCGCTTGTGCGGGTCGTGCCGCGGGTCAATCCCGTCCGTCGCGCGCTCGCCCGTGCGATCGACGCGAGCGGCGGCTACGCGACGTTCACGCTCTACGACGTCGACCTCGCCCCCCCGCAGCTCTACCACCTCACGCACGCGCTCTACCCGTTCGCCCCGGTCGCCGGGAGCGGCCCGGACCTGGTCGTGACCGAGCCGGCGGAGACGGTCGACTACCTTCCCCCCCCGCTGCGCGTCGCCCGGCTCGAGGTCCACCTCGCCGGCGAGCGACGGGGCCGGATCCCGTCCCCGGCCGGCACGATCGGTGCCGTGCGGGTCGGCGACGTGACGCTCGACGGGCCGGAGGAGGCGGTCCTGCGCGCGGTGCGGGACGAGCTCGCCCGCGCCGAGCCGGACGTCCTGCTCACCGACGGCGGGGACGAGTTCGACCTCCCGTGGCTCTACCGGCGGGCGGCGGCGTGCGGCCTCGCCCCGGAGGAGTTCGCGCTCGGCCGGGAACCGGCCCCGTTCTCCGCGGTCCGGCCGGCCCGCTCGTTCACCTCGTACGGCCGCGTCCTCCACCGCGCCGCGACGTACCCGGTCCCGGGCCGGTTCCACGTCGACCGGGCGAACTCGTTCCTCTACGACGACGCCGAGCTCGCCGGCCTGGTCGACGCCGCCCGCCTCTCCCGCCTCTCGCTCCAGACGATCGCGCGGCAGTCGCCGGGGACGTGCTTCACCGCGATGGAGATGGCCCGCGCGCTCGAGCTCGGCGTCCACGTGCCGTGGAAGAAGAACCGCCCTGAGGAGTTCCGCACCGGCGAGACCCTCGTCGCCGCCGACCGTGGCGGGGTGATCCTCCTTCCGCCGGTCGGGGTCCACGACCGGGTCGAGGAGTTCGACTTCGCGAGCCTCTACCCGCACCTCATGGTGCGCCGGAACCTCTCCGCCGAGACGCTCGAGTGCCGCTGTTGTCCGAGGAGCCCGATCCGGGCGCCGGGGCTCGGCTACCGCTCGTGCACCCGGCGCGTCGGCCTCATCCCCCGGACCCTCGAGCCGCTCCTCACCCGTCGCCTCGCCTACAAGGCGGCGCTCAAGGCGCCCGGCCTCGCGCCGGAGGAGGCGCGTCGCCTGCGCCAGCGGGTCAAGATGCTGAAGTGGATCCTCGTGACCGCCTTCGGCTATCAGGGCTACCGCAACGCGCGGTTCGGCCGTATCGAGTGCCACGAGGCGATCAACGCCTACGCGCGCGAGCTTCTCGCGACGCTCCTTCAGGACGCCGAACGGGCCGGCTACCGCGCGGTCCACGGGATCGTCGACTCGCTCTGGCTCCGTCCGCTCGACCCGGAGCACCCCCCCGACCCGGAGCGGTTCGCGCGCCGGTCGAGCGCGAGGTTCGACCTCCCGCTCGGCTACGAGGGCCGCTACCGCTGGATCGTCTTCCTGCCCGCGGTGACGCACGGCCTCGGGGTGCCGAACCGCTACTACGGCCTCTACGAGCACGGCGAGTTCAAGCTGCGGGGGATCGGCGGACGGCGGCACGACACGCCGACGTTCCTGCGCCGGTTCGAGCTCGAGGTCCTCGAGCTCCTGCGCGGGGCGAAGGACGCCGCCGGGGTGCGCGCACTCGTCCCGCGGGCGCTCGCCCGTGCGGACCTGTTCGCCGGCCGGCTCGCCGACGGCGCCTGGCCGGTCGACGAGCTCCTGCTCGCCCACCGGATCGGCCAGGCCCCCGAGGCGTTCGTGACGTTCACCGACTCGGTCGCCGTGCTGCGCCAGCTCGCCGCGGCCGGGGCCCCCCGCGGGGCCGGGGAGACCGTACGGTTCGCGATCCTCGACCGGGCGAGCCGATCCTGGCGCGCGAGGGTCCGGGCGGCCGAGCTCCTGCAGGGCGACGAGCG
>DASPQN010000041.1:0-5392 GCA_035624925.1 Thermoplasmata archaeon | reverse complement strand
CGCGGAGGCCGACCGGGTCGCCGGGGGGTGGAGCTCGGCCGAGGCGGTCGCGCGGGGCGTCCTCGCCTCGGAGCCGCAGGAGAACCTCCTCGAGCGCGTCGAGGCGTCGTTCCTCCTGGCCCGCCTCGCGAGCGGCAGGGGCCGGCTCGAGGAGGCGGCCCGGGTCCTTCGGGACCTCGACGCCCCCCGGTTCCGGTCCCTGCTCGGTTCCCCTGAGGCGTTGCTGCCCTTGGCGGTAGCTCGGACGGAGTGCGAGGTCGAGGGTGGGCGAGCCGACGCAGCGTGGACGGCCCTCGCACCGGCGCTCGACGAAGGGGCCCGGAATCGCCCGACGTTCCTCAACGCGGTCCTCTGGAGCAATGCGCTCTACCTGGGAGTGGCCCTGGCGGTCGGCCGGAACGACCTCGGGTCCGCCGCACGCTGGTCCGCCGAGCTACATCGGGTGGCGGCCGAGTTGGACGAGCCCTGGACCCGGGGGTGGGCGCTCCGCGCGGAAGGCCTGCTCGCGCAGGGGCGGGGGGAGCTCCAGGACGCGGTCGGGGCGTTCGAGAGGAGCCTCGCCCAGTGGGAGACGCTGGACTGGCCGTTCGAGACGGGCCTGACGCTGTGCCTCCTCGGCGAGGCGCTCGGGGCGGCGGCCCGACCCGATCCCGCCAGCGAGTTCCTGGACCGGGCCGCCGCCGTGTTCGCGCGGCTCGGGGCCGACCGCTACGCGAACCGTGTCACCCTCGACCTCCGCCGTCGATGAGCCCCCTCCGCCGGAACACGGCCGTACCTGGGCGACGCCCCCTGCGCCCTGAGTTGCACTAGCTCCCCCGGCGGCCCTGGGGGCCTCGGCTCGACGGCTTGCCCTGACGACGACGCCTTCTCGACCTAGACTGCGTCCCCGCCGTCAAGGCTCTCGGCCGATGTCACGGTCGCCCGAGAGGGGTGCCGTTACGCTCGTTCCGACGGCACGGGCGGCCGGCCGCCCGGTAGCACGGCGGCCGTCGCTCCAAGTGGAGCGGACCGTAGAAGAAGGGAACGAAGGAAAGGGTTGGTCCTCCCGGGGCCCCCCGTGCCTACGAGGCGCCGGACGGAGGGTTCGGCGGGGATCCGCCCGCAGGTGGGGCGCCGGATCCCGAGGCCGGTTCCTTCCATTCAGGGGGTGGGTTGGTCGAACCACCGGACGAGGTGGACGTGCCCATCTTGCCGCGCCCGCCACGGTGGCGGAGCAGCATCCAGGCCAGCACCGCGCCCACCACGATGACGAGGGCAAGGACGATCACCCAGCCGACGGTGACCCCGCTCCCGGCGCCCAGCTCGAGGCTCAGCGCCGAGGGATGGGGGTTGATCGCGATGCCGGCGATCCCGAGGCAAATCCCCAGCGGGAAGCAGGGCCCACCGAGGTCGCTCTCCGCCTCGAGCCAGATCACGAGGTTCCCTTGCACGGCGTCGGACGGGATGGTGAACGAGAGCGTGCCGGACGGGCCGACGTTGCTGATGAAGTGGAGCTGCGGGAAGCCGACCGCGAGCAGCAGGAACGAGGCCAGCGGGGGTTCCGGCGCTCCTCCGACCGGCACGATGGCGTACTGGAGGGTGATGGTCTGGCCCGGTTGGAAGCTCCCGTCCGAGTAGCTGGACGCGGTCGAGACCCCGAGCTGGATGCTGTAGCCGTACTGGAGGTCGAGGCCGGTTTCGTTCTCGGCGACCGCCAATCCGTTGTACGTCGCCCAAGCGTCGACGTAGACCCTCTGCGGGGGGTCCGTCGAGGAGATCGGGATCGAGATCGCCGTGTTGTTCGTCGCCACACCGGCCGAGAGGTTCGTGTTGCCGTAGTGTTCCCACTCCCCGACGACCTGGTACTGGATCGTCGTTCCCGAGAGCGCGCCTTCGAGGACGGGCGTGACCGAGACCGTCGAGCCCGCGGTATAGTAGTCCGAGCTCGCGGTGAGGAGCAGGGTCGGGCCGAGGACGGACGCGACAGCGTTACCGTCGAACGTGTGGCTGGCGTTGACCGCGTAGAGCTCGATCTCGAAGTAGCCGCCGTTCGACAGCATCGCGGCGGTGACCGGCACCTTGAACGTGCCGTGCAGGGGGCTCGCGTTCAGGGGCGTGAAGGCGCTGTACTGGTCGTACCCGTACCGGATCCACCATCCCTCGGGGGTGAGCGCCCCGGTCTTCGACGCGTTCGACGACTGGACCGACCACGTGACCGTCGCGGTCCCCCCGACGTAGTACTCCGACTTGTCGAGGGTGACGTTGACGTATCCAAAACCGGTCAGAGGCGGGACGAGCACCCAGGTCTCGTTCTCGTACACGGTCCAGGCAAACCCTTTGGCGTAGGCATGGGGGTCCGTGAGGGTGTAATTCACCGCGTTGTCCACCGTCGTGTGGGTCGACACGACGAACGGGGGAGCGCTTGCGACGAACGTGTAGGCGGCCTCGCCGCTAGCGTTCGACGTCAGCGTGTTCGGGGCCCCGGCGGGGGTGACGTGGGCGGTCCCGTCCCAGAACCCGAGGGTGAGGGAAAGACCGGCGATCGGAGTGAAGGTGCCGTCGTAGGCGCCCACCTGGACGCAACCCGCGAGCGTGCTACCGGCGCCGAACGGTGAGCCGCTGGTGAACGAACAGGTCGGGGGCGCAAGGGTCAGGCCCCAGTCCCAGATGGTCAGCTCGCCGATAGCCACATCGACGGTATTGCTCTCGTTCTGGATCGTGACCCCACTGACGTTCGTGTAGGCGTACACCTCGATGTCCAGACTGGTGTCCGGTACCGCGTTCCCGGGGATCGTGCCCTGCCACATGCCGTAGCCCGTGGCGGCCCCGCTGAGCGGGGTGTTGGCCGGAGTGAACAGCTTCTGCGTCGTCCCGTTGCCGTCGTAGGTACCCGTGATGAAGACGTTGGTCGCGCGAGTGTAGGTCGCGTCGTTCGCCTCGCTGTACAGGCTCCAGTAGACCGTCAACGGCTGGCCGGGAAGCGTGACTCCGTCGCCAACGGAACTGTAGACGTCCACGCTGTAGACCTGGACAGAGATCACGACATCGACGTAGTTGGAGGCCGACTCGGAGAAGTTCACCGTCCAGAGGCCGTTGTACGGAATCGCGCCAGAGAAGGTGTAGTTCACATTGGTAACGTAGGAGTTGTAGAAGTGGGGGGTAGCGGTGGTGTTCAGCGTCTCCTCGACCGAGAGCGCCGGACTGGCGACGCCATCCCGGGTAGCGTTCGGGTCGGTGAGCGTCACGTTGACGCTCTTGTCGCCAGCGGCCGAGTCCGTGACGGAGAAGAAGAGCGTGCCAGAGTAGGTTTCTCCCGGATAGAACGTGCCCGTCGAGTGGTCGTGGCCGTTCAGGACCCTGGGCGTGAGGCTCGACACCGCCGGGGTGGTGGCTGCGCTGACCCGTGCGCTCGCTGGCTTCATGGCGTGCGCCGTGGCTCCCGGCGCGAACGCCAGGAGGCTGGACGCGATCATCACTAGGGCCAAGACCAAGGCAATCACTCGGCGCGACATCGCCATGGCGTCCCCCGAGTTTGCGTATAAAAGTAGCTCTCCACCCTACCCGGCCCTGTAGAAGGGTCCCGGCGGGCCCTGGACAGCTCCGGAACGCCCCCCGGGGCCCGGAGCCTGCCTTTCCGGGGCCACGGCCGGAGGGGAACGAGATGGGCGGCGGAGGACGACATCAGCGACCGTGGGACTCCGGACCTGTGCCCGGGAAGTTCCGCTGGGGTGTGCCAACCACGAAGAGGGGGTCCGGGGCTGCCCGGCCGCACGGCCGGCTCGGCCGAGGCACAGCCAGCGTACCCGACCCCTGAGGGTCAACCACCGGACCCGCGCCCGCCTCAGCGTACGTTCGAGACGTTCCGCAGGTGGCCACGGGGTCGAGCGCTGAGGCGCTTCCCCCTCCAGCGTCCCGAGCCTGCGCGACGCCAGGAGGGCTCGCCGGCGCAATCCATAAAACAGAACCCGCCTCCCGCCGGCCGCGGGCCCATAGCTTAGTTTGGCTGGAGCACCCGGCTGATAACCGGGAGGTCGTCGGTTCAAATCCGACTGGGCCCACGTTCGCTGAAGGACCGTCCTGCCGCCCTGATGGGGCCCTCATTCCGGCCTCGCCCGAGTTCCCCGGCCACTCCTCGACCCAACCCCCGGAGGATGATCCCTATTCGGCGCCGCCCTTCGATCCCACTTCCAACGGCGACGGCGAACCGGGGGCCATCAGGGTCGTTGGGGGACCTTCCGCCTTTGGACCAATCACTTAAACCGTCGGTCCGCTCGTCTCGCCGTCCGTGGGGCTCACCGAGCTCTTCGTCGCAGTGCTGATCGCGGGCCTCTCCGTCGCGAACGCCGCGCCGCCGGCGGCCGCGTGGTTCCGGTCTCGCGACGGCCGGTTCCTGCTCCTGTCGGCGGCGAACCTCGGCCTCGCCCTGCTCGGCGCGCTTTGGGCGTGGGGCGAGCTCCCCTGGGGTCCCCCGTCGTGGACCGCCGTCCAGCTCCCCGTGATGGTGCTCGTCCTCGTTGTCGTGCTCCTCCTCCTCGCGACCACGCTCTGGCCACGACATGCGTGATCGATGGACGACGACCTGCTAGCACTCCCGACGCGGCGGCGGCTCTACGAGGCGGTCCGTCGGTCGCCCGGCCTCGGGGCCCGAGAAGCGCAACGCGCGGCCGGGGCAGGATGGGGCGAGACCGTCTACCACCTCGACCGGCTGACCGAGGCGAACCTCCTCCATCGTGAAAGCTCCGGCCACCAGGACCACTACTTCGTCGCGGCCGTCCCGCTGGCCGATCGCGGCCTGATCCGCCTCGCCCGCTCACGGTCCGCACGTCGCCTGCTGGTCGCCCTCCTCGAGGCCCCTGGCTCCACGGTGCCGGAGCTTGCCGAACGGACCGGGCTCAGCGCGGGTCGGCTGTCCGTCCATCTCGGGCGGCTAGTGGAGACGGCGGTCGTCCGCACCGGTCGCCGGGCACGGCTCCGGACGTTCGACCTCGTCGACCGGGACCGCGTGCTTCGGCTCCTGGTCAGCTACCGGGAAAGCCTCGCGGACGAGTGGGTCGAGCGCCTCCTCGAGACGTGGTCGGACCTGCTGCGCCCGTGACCTGAGCGGGTTTGGACCAACCGTTTCCGTCGTTGGACCAAAAAGCGAGTGACCCCCCTGCGGGATGGGTAGGGCAGTGCAGCCCGAACGACGCGTACGGTTCCCTGAGAGGGCGGTCGGCCGGCGCGGGATTACCGCCGCCACGGCGGTCCTGGTGGTCACGGTCCTGGTGTCGTTGACCCCCGCGGTCGCGGCTTCGTCCTACGGCGACGGATACCCGTCGTGGTGGACGAACGGCACGGTCCTCTGTCGGTTCTCGGCGGCCTCCCCCTCGGTCGGGGTCTCGGCGCTGATCCACAACGGGACCGGCGTGACGAT
>DASPQN010000040.1:0-5595 GCA_035624925.1 Thermoplasmata archaeon | reverse complement strand
CGCGACCGACCGCACGACGTCGTCGATCGCCTCGGATTCGGCGAGGTACGGGGGTTTGAGGAGGAGGTAGGCTTTCGCCCGCGCCCCCAGGCGGCGTACCCGGTCGGCCGCGGCGAGATAGTCGGACGGCGGCGCGTTCTTGTGCACGAACCGCGCCAGGACGACCGGGTCCGTCGACTCGAGGCCGAGCGCGACCTCCAGCTCGCCGGCGAAGGCGTCCCGCAGCGGGCCGACGGTCTCGGCCGTGGCGAACTCGGGCAGCGTCTCGAACAGGAACCGGCGCGCCCGGCCGGAGAACGCCCGGACGATCGCCTCCCGGCTGGGGGCGTCCACCTCGCGGTCGTCCAGGAAGCTGCCGGAGGTGTAGACCTTGACGTAGGGCTCATCGTGGTAGCGGTGGAGGGCCCGCGCGAGCTGTTCGGCGAGCTCCGCCGGGGTCGCCGAGCGACCGAGGGTGTCGCGCGCGTAACCGCACATCGAGCAGCCTTTCGCGTCCGCCCAGTAGCAGCCCCGGGTCCGCAGAATCAGGACGAACGCCGGCACCCGCTCGGCGCCGAGGGCCTCGGTCTCGACCCACGCGTTGACGAAGCGCGAGGCGTCCGCGCCGGACGCCGGATCCGGCCGGCGGTCCCGGGCCACCTCGCGGGCGAGCGACTCCGGCGTCATCGCTCCTCGAGGTCGGCCTTCACGGCGTCCCCGTCCTTGAGCCGGAGCCGGCTCCGGAGCCGCTCCGGCGCGACGAACTCGATGACATCCTGGTAGTGCGAGCGGTCGGGACGGATCAGGTGGCATCTCCGGCCGTTCAGCTGGGCGAGGTAGCACGTCGCGCCGCCGAACGTGCGGCCGGCAGCCTCGAACCCGTCGATCCGGACCCCGTTCCAGTCGCGCAGCGCGGCGAGGCGGCGCAGCTCGCTCGCCCGCAGGCGGACGTTGAGGGTCCCGGGGTACGGGGTGTAGCCGAGCCGCTCGGTGAACTGGACGACGTAGCCGGGCTGGCTCAGGTAGTAGCGCCCTTCGCCGAGCCCGGAAGCGACCTCTCCGGAGATCGACATCCGGCCCGGCCCCTCGAAGATCCGGCGGTAGCCACGGTACTCGGCCCGCAGCAGCTCCATGCCGTGGGGGGTGAGCTGGAGGCGCTGCCGGCGGTTCGCCATCGTCCGCACCACCAGCTCCCGGCGCTCGAGGTCGACCAGGTACCGCGCGGCCGCCTGCTGGCTCACGCCGATCCGGTCGCCGACCTCGCGGGACGTCAGCACGACCGGCGTGTGGTCGGCGCCCGCGTGGGCGAGGAGCCTCAAGACCTCGAGGACCTCCCCCCTCGCCCGGGGGCGGCGGGGCTCGTCCACGCCCATGAGGACGGCCGAGGTCAGTGCGCCCGAGGGCGCGCGCCCGACGGGGCGAACAGGGCGACGACGTTCGATCCGCGGACGACCAGGCGTCCCAGGTGCCGGCTCACCTCGGCCGTCGTCTCGGTCGCGTCATCGAGCACGACGTTCATGTGGTCGTCCACGCCGAGGAGCTTCCCTTCGATCTCGCGAGAGTCCTTCAGCCGGAGCGAGACCCGCTGGTCGACCCATCGGTCGACGAGCGCTAGCGGACCCTCGGGCATCGCCGGTGCGACCGGCGTCCGACCATTAGGGTTGCGTTCGCCCCCGGCGGGGACCCCGGGGGAAAGGACGGCTCGAGGCCGGACGACGCGGTGCGCCCGGACGGGGACGGGCGAGCGGTCCGCGACCCCCCGACGTCCGCGAGCTCAGGTCCGTTCGCGTCGATCGACCATCGAACGGAGCACGGGGGGGACCCCCTCGTGGAACGACCGGTACCGGGGTCTCCATCCGAGGCCCCGCAGCCGGGCGTTGGACGCCGCGCGGTCCGCGGCGTTCAGCCGAGCCGCGTCGGCCCCCCAGAGCTCGGCCGCTCGGTCGATCGGGATGGCGGTAGGCTCGGCCACCCCGAGCTCCCGCGCGACGAACGCCGCGAACTCGCGCGTGGAGACCGGGACGTCGTCCACGACGAGGTACGTCCGTCCCGGGCGCCACGTCTCGAGGATCGTCCGGTACGCCTCGCCTGCGTCCTCGAGCGACACCGGGGAGAGGCGGTTCGATCCGTCCCCCACGAACCGGTACGTTCCCGACCGAAGCTCGTCGACCATCTCCCGGAACCACGAACCGTCCCCGTAGACCATACCGGGTCGCACGACCACCGCCTCGACCTCGCCGAGGTCCTCGGCGGCCCGGGCGGCCGCCTCGGTGTCGAAGTTGACGGCCGCGAGCCCGACCGGATGGACGGGGCTCTCCTCGGTCACCACCCCGTGCTCACCGAGATAGACCCAGTAGCCCGAGCCGACCACGAACCGGCGGACCCCGGCGTCCCGCGCGGCCGCGAGGAGGTTCGTCGCCCCGTCGACCCTCACCGCCCGGGACGACTCGGGGGAGGCGCCCCGCGCCTGGGCGAGGTGGACGATGACATCACAGCCGTCGACCGCGCGAGCGAGGGTCGCGGGGTCGAGCACGTCCCCGATCACCGGGTGGCCCCCGAGGGACCTGAGCGGCCCCGCCTGGCCGGGGGAACGCACGAGGCCCCGGACCTCGTGACCCGCTGCCGCGCACGCGCGGACGACCGCGCCCCCCAGGAACCCTGCGGCCCCGCTCACCAGGATGCGCACGACGGGCGAGGCGCCGGAGGGTCCTTAACGCTCGCTGCGAACCCGTCCCGGGCCCGTACACGCTAAACGGCCCGGCCTCTGGGCTCGGCCGATGGTCCAGGACGGGCGCGCCTCGGCCGGGCTCGAAGGGGTCGTGGCCGGTCGTTCGTCGATCACCTGGGTCGGAGGGGAGAGCAGCGATCTCGTCTACCGGGGGTTCGACGTCCGGGAGCTCGTCCCCGGCGTGCCGTACGAGTCGGTCGCCCACCTCCTGCTGTTCGGGGAGCCGCCGGAGGCCGACCCCTCGCCCGTCGTCACGGCGGCCTTGGGCGCTGCCCGGGAGCCGCCGGCGCCGGTCGTCGCCAGCACGGACGCCCTCTCGCCTACTGTTCCTCCGCTCGAGGCGCTCCGGACGATCCTCTCCCTCCTCGGCGACGGGTCGTGGGGCTACCCTCCGCGGCTCGAGGACGGCTACCGCCTGATCGCGCAGAGCCCGGTCCTGTTCGCGCGCCACGTGCGCCGGGCCGCCCACCTCCCGCCGGTCCCGCCGCGGCCGGAGCTCGGTCACGTCGCGAACTACCTCGCGATGGTCGAGGGGGAGCCGGCCGACCCGAGGAAGGTCCGGGCCCTCGAGGCGTACTTTGACCTGCTCGCCGACCACGGGATGAACGCGTCGACGTTCGTCCTGCGGATCGCCATCTCCACGCACTCCGACCTCGCGAGCGGGGCGACCGCGGCGCTGGGGACGCTCAAGGGCCCGTTGCACGGCGGTGCCCCGAGCCGCGTCGTGGAGATGCTCGACGCGGTCGGGGCGCCCGAGAACGCCGAGCGATGGGTCCGGGACCGCCTCGCCCGCAAGGAGCTCCTCTACGGCTTCGGGCATCGGGCCTACAAGTCGGAGGACCCCCGCGGCCTCCTGCTGCACGAGATCGCCCGGAGCGTCGCCGACCCCGCGCGCCTCGAGCTCGCCGAGACGGTCGAGCGGGCCGGCCTCGCGGCGCTCCGGGCCGCCCACCCCGAGGCGCGGATCTACGCGAACGTCGAGTTCTACAGCGCCGTCGTCCTCGAATCGATCGGCCTCGCCCCGGAGCTGTTCACGCCGACGTTCGCCCTAGCACGAACGGTCGGGTGGACCGCCCACGCGCTCGAGCAGGCGGCCCACAACCGGCTGATCCGACCGGACGTCGACTACGACGGTCCCCCGAAAGGGCGGGCGTGGCCCCGTCCGCGGCCCCGGGCGTAGCGGGCCGGCGTCCCGAGGGCGCTCAGGCCTTGCCCTTCTCGTCGTCGTCGTGGACGACCTTGAAGTCGGCGTCCACGGGCCCCGGCCCGGAGCCGGATCCCGGCGGGGGCGGCGGGGACTCCTCGGACGAGGGGGCCCCTTCACCCGGCGGGGTCGTGGGGGGCCGGTAGAGCTTCTGCGCCACGGCGTGGAGGGCCCGCGTGAGCTCGTCGGTCTTCTCCTTGACCCGCGCGGTCGTCACGTCCTTCTCCTGGACGACGGCGCGGAGCGCCTTCGCCTTCTCGCGGATCTGCTCGGCCTCGGTGGCGTCGAGCTTGTCCTTCGAGTCGACGAGCAGGCGGTCCGCTTCGTAGGCGAGCGATTCGGCCTGGTTCTTCGCCTCGATGATCTCCGCGCGCTCCCGGTCCTTCGAGGCGAACTCCTCGGCCTGCCGGACCATTCGCTGGACGTCGTCCTTCGAGAGCTTGTTGGACGCCGTGATGGTGATCCCCTGCTTGCGGCCGCTCGCGAGGTCCTTCGCCGAGACGTTCAGGATCCCGTTCGCGTCGATGTCGAAGCTGACCTCGACCTGCGGGACCCCGCGCGGGGCCGGGGGGATCCCGGTGAGGAGGAAGCTCCCCAGCGCGACGTTGTCGGGGGCGATCGGCCGCTCGCCCTGGAAGACCTTGATCTCGACCGTCGACTGGTTGTCGGCGGCGGTCGTGAACGTCTGGCTCTTCCGCGTCGGGATCGTCGTGTTGCGCTCGATCAGGTGGGTGAACACCCCGCCGAGCGTCTCCAGCCCGAGCGAGAGCGGCGTCACGTCGAGGAGCAGGACGTCCTTCACCTCGCCGGCGAGGACCCCGCCCTGGATCGCCGCTCCGAGGGCGACGCACTCCATCGGGTCGACCCCCCGCTCGATCGGGCGGCCGATCGCCTGCTCGAGGAACTTCTGCACGATCGGCATCCGCGTCGGACCGCCGACGAGGACGACCCGCGCGATCTCGTCCTTGGAGAGCTTCGCATCGCGGATCGCCTGGTCGACCGGGCCGCGGCACCGGTCGACGATCGGCCGGACGAGCTCCTCGAGCTTCGCCCGCGTCACCTGGAGGGCGAGGTGCTTCGGCCCGTCCTGGGTCGCCGTGAGGAACGGGAGGTTGACCTGGGTGTCGATGGTCGACGAGAGCTCGATCTTCGCCTTCTCGGCGGCATCGCGCACCCGCTGCATCGCCATCTTGTCGGTGCGGATGTTGACGCCGGACTCCTTTTGGAACTCCGAGACGATCCACTCGGTGATCGCGTTGTCCATGTCGGTCCCCCCCAGCTGGGTGTCGCCGCTCGTGGCGAGGACCTCGAACACGCCGTCCCCGAACTCCATGAGCGTGACGTCGAGCGTCCCGCCGCCGAGGTCGAAGACGAGGATCTTCTGGTCCTTGCCGGCCTTGTCGAGGCCGTAGGCGAGCGAGGCGGCCGTCGGCTCGTTGATGATCCGGACCACCTCGAGCCCGGCGATCGCGCCCGCGTCCTTCGTCGCCTGGCGCTGGTTGTCGTTGAAGTACGCCGGGACCGTGATCACCGCCTTCTCGACCTTCTCGCCGAGGAACGCCTCGGCGTCCCGCTTGATCTTCTGGAGGAGGAACGCGGAGAGCTGCTGGGGGGTGTACGACTTCCCGAAGAGGGTGTACTTGTGGTCGGTCCCCATCTTCCGCTTGAACGCGGTCACGGTCCC